>CAZVUJ010000098.1:0-4127 GCA_964630135.1 uncultured Pseudomonadales bacterium
TTATGAAAGCATTAGCACTGCAGCAGCAAAAGTATTTGCGCGACGCGCAGCTTATAGCTCATGAAATCCTTAAACAGCAATATGAAAAATATGAGCTGATTAAAGCTCATAATAAAAAGCTTCTGAATGACGTGGGCGCTGTTAGCTATATTGAAAAATTTTAAAGTAGCAGCGGATATTTTCATCTCCAACTTTTTATCAAATTCTATGAGAGGGATTAAATTGCAAACTTTTTTTAAAAGAAGGCCTCGAGTTCCCCTAGTACATCTGATATGCTCGAACGTAATGACCTTTGGAAAACTAGACAAAGCTAAATTGCAAGGGAAGCTGTTAGTATTAGTTAAATTTCTTTTTCTAATCATACTTGCGCCCATTTTTTGGTTATTTATTTTCAATACATTAACTGTCACTTCTTCGCCTAAAATCTATTCTCTCGATAAAGCTTATTACACTCAGGTATCAGAATCTAATGGTGGTGCTACCACCGGATTTGTTACGAGTGTATCCATCATAGATGCCTCTACACCTTTTAACTTTTCTCAATTTATTAGTTTTCGAAGAGGCACTGCAAAATCAATATTTGCTACCAATGGATCAATAAAGTCCATACAAATTAAGTGGATTAATAGGAATGAGTTAAATGTAGCATTCAATAACTGTGATGAGGAATATTATCGTGATGCAACATGGAAGGATATAAAAATTAGCTACGAAGGTAGCTGTGAAAAGTAATGGTATTAGTTGTGCGTAGGAGGCGATAGTGGTATGGCAACCACAATGCGATTTGAATTATTTGCAAATGATGTGGAAAGATTAAAGATATCTGTAATACTACATTCATGATGAGAAAATTAAACGTCCGAGGCATTTTAGTGGCAGTTACCTCGAATCAAGGAGCTGATTTCATTTCGCTCACTGATATTGCTCGAGCAAAAAACCCAGAATTTCCCGCAGATATTGTCAAAAACTGGATGCGGACTCGGTTCACCATCGAGTTTATGGGTCTATGGGAGCAAATGCATAACCCAGATTTTAAACTGGTCGATTTCGACCAGTTTAAGCATGAGGCAGGTTCAAACTCTTTTGCCATGAGTCCAGAAAAATGGATCAAATGCACTAGAGCAATTGGCATTAGATCTAAATCTGGGCGAGGTGGGGGGACATTCGCCCACAGTGATATAGCCTATGAATTTGCTTCTTGGGTGAGCGCTGAATTCAAGCTTTACCTGATCAAAGAATTCCAGCGACTCAAAATTGATGAGCAGAAAAGGATTGACAGTGAATGGGATGTCAAACGCCAACTCACTAAACTTAATTATCGAATTCACACTGACGCGATCAAACGAAATTTAGTTCCCGATACCTTGACTTCCAAACAAATCAATTTGATATATGCCTCTGAGGCGGACGTTCTTAACATGGCATTACTTGGGAAAACGGCCAAACAGTGGCGTGATGAAAATCCAAAACAGGAAGGCAATATTCGCGATTACTGCGACGTGATGCAGCTGGTTGTGCTTGCTAACTTAGAAGGTATCAATGCTGATTTGATTAATCGCAAAATAGATCAATCCACACGACTTACTCATCTCAATCAAACTGCCATCATTCAAATGAAATCCCTTCTAAATGATCCGAGCGTCAAAAAGCTCCAAAGCTGAGATTCTTTCTTTATGTAAACCAGATGTAAATAGAAGATTGGTCACATAACACGTGGATAGTGAGGTTTCAATTGCCCGTCCTTGTGGGACACAATAAGGCAATAGCTTTACTTGCTCTCTCTTTGAGGAGGTTGTTACCTCTTACAACCAACTCAAAACTGATAGCCCTTTTTGCCCTGGATGCCTTTGAGCACCGAGATTTCGCCAGCCAAATTGTTAGTGTGGCCGATGACGAACGAAGTAAGTAAATGGGCCACCGTTTTCTTGCCCCAATCTCCCAAATCAATTTCTTTGTCTAAATCTTCGACTTTTAAACTATCAATATATGCATCGGTGGCGGCATAGACTGCTTGCTCATAAGCGCGTAGTTGCGGCAAGTCAATCACCACGGATTTTGACCACGCTTCATTGTTTTGCGACCAATTCTCGTCCATGGCAGGCATGGGAGCACTGGCGCCAGTTTTGCCTCCCCAGGTGGTTGCATGCAACGGAGCTTTGCCTTGTATCATGCCTTGGACAATCACATCTTCTGAGAAAACTAAATGAGCCCAGGTCGCGCCCAGGGGAAACGCTTTGCCACCGGGATCTTTGGCGAGCATTTCTGGAGTAATATCCTCGACTGTGCCCTCAAACGTTTCGCGCGCGCTTTTGAGTTGTTCTTTGATAAGTTGGAGTGCAGTGATCATACAAGTTGCCCTTTCCGCTAATGTATATGACGCGAACCTTTAGACAGGAGTATAAAGAGTGCTACTCACTCTGTCTATGCGCTTTTCTCGTCTCAAATTAATAGTTACCCTTTACCCAGGCCATGTTCGTGTAGAGACGTACGACTCGTACGTCTCCCACCGAATTGAGACGAGGCATTGCCTCGTCTCTACGTGGAAGCTTGTGTAAATCTAAAGAAAAACAACTCAACCTACGTGTAGAGTGGACGGTTAATGTTACTGTTTTAATATACGTGGCATGTCGTTACTATCAGCGTACTAGTACGCTGAATAATCCTTTCTTTATCCATGACTTAAAAAGTAGGCAACGGGTAAAGCATCCTGATGCAAGGCTTTTCGCTTTCTCAGTTCTATGTTTGTGTCGCTGCTTTTGTTAGTGATTAAGTCACCCAAAACCCCAATATTTAGTATCATTCTTATCCGTTTCGGACTAGTTTCTAACCTCAATTCCGAAGCAACACCTTAAAGAAATTGTCACTCCTGCCGTAAGTCGGGCTTTGCTAGATACAGACATCCGCCACCTGACGGATAGTCTTGTTCGGAATCTTAGCCGTATATACCTATAGTAGGGTAGGATTCCCGCCTTCTTGTCCTTTGCGAAGCTTCACGCGTAGTGAGGAAAGCGGAAATGACATTCGAGTAAAGTGTATAATTCCTGTCATGCAGTTAAGCCTGGCTAAGATATAATTCCGATCCTCAGATTGCTCATAGGCTATAACAATTTTAGGTAGACTGGTGAGGTTGAGCTAGAATAAGAGGGTTTGGAAATCAATTAAGCAGCACATTATTCGTATGCCAGATTCAGCAATCTCACCCAGTTGGTCGTTGTCAAAACAATTGCCCCCTCGCAGGACAGTCATCACCACCATAGTGCTTATATTTTTGGTATGGGCGTTTGTCACTAAACGGACGCTGCAGTTCTACGCCTCGGCTTTGTTCTTTTTCTACAGCATCACGCATTCGATGTGGATTTCGGTCGTGCTGTTGGGAGTATTCCAAACGCTGTTATTGATCCCTTTCCGTATTATTAACATTTCCAGGTCGCAGCACATTAAAGACTTTGAAGAAACAATTGCCCATGAAAAAAGTCAAGAAGAACAGTCGTTCCTGATTAAAAAAAACACTAAGTCAGGTAATAGAGTTATATTGTATTACTTATGTAACTTTATGGTGTATCTGACATCCTATGTGTCGATGGGCCGATTGTTTTTAACCGATTTTTATACCAAAAGACTTGATCCCTCCCTGCTGTATGATTTTGTGCGCTACCCCGCCTATCCAATCAAGGATGTCTGGTTTAAGATACCTTATCTAACATTTGAACAAACAAAAGACTTGGGGTTATCGACGGTGCTTGTCGTGTGGCTCGTGCTCATGCTGATCGCGCTGGTTTTTTCAGCTATCCGCAGGTATTTAGCTAAGCAAAAAATTACCCCATCAGGTTTTGTGACGGCACTACTGACCGGATCGACCGTGTTGGCTTTTATCGTTTCTTATTTCGTGTTGAGAAATTTCCCTACTGCTGTCGATTTGGCAATATTTACCGGCAATATTAGCAAGCCATTGCCCGCCTTAAACCTGATTACAGCCCTTGCTACCTTCTTTACTCTCTTTTGGTTAGACTTGCCTTCGATCATTAAAAAAGGTGAACTGGCCAAACAGGCCAACATTGAGGCATCAATTATCCGCACGACACAATCGAAATTGTTTGGTGATTCTCTTAAAAAAGCCGCCATTGTGG
>CAZVUJ010000099.1:0-4036 GCA_964630135.1 uncultured Pseudomonadales bacterium
CAGCTACGTTGATGGCCTCAGCTGCCGCTTGAGCTGCCGGGTCATTGAAGTAAAAGAGCACATGTTTGCGGTTGATGGCATCCATTGCCGTTTGAAACAGGGCCGGATAGACTTGCTTGGGCGCGCCGAAAGCTTTTTGCAGGATTGTCTGCATCAGGGGACCAAGCACCCCTTTTCGGTCTGAGCGGTGGTAAGGAGTGGGACGCGTAATCATGTTTTCGAGTTGATACACGACTTGCGGGCAATCGCAGGCAGGCACGGTTTCAGTGCTGAAGGTGCCAAAACCAGGCACTTCCACCGGACCTAAGGTTTCGATCAGTTTAGTGAGCACATTGGTGTCAACCGCAATAATGCCGTCAATTTGGGGCTCACCCTTGATGGTGGCGTAGTGTTTGGCAAATTCATCCATCGACACTTTGAAATCAGGCGACAAATTCATGTCGCGCAAATTCCACACCGGCACGGCGGGCAAATACTTTTTGATTGCCGGGGGTGGCGTGATCGTGCTTTTAAAAGCATTATCCAGTTCATAGATGTCGTCCGACTTGACCGGCTCAATCTTGCCCTTGTCGACTTTTAACACGGCATAGGCGGTCATAAAACCACCAGTGGGACGCAACTCGCCGTCGTTTTGGAAGAGCACTAAATAGGTTTTGGGTTGATCAACGCCCGCCACTTTGGGCAATTGCTCAATTGCGGGTCGAGCTTGATCAAGCGCCACCTCGGCTTGAGCCGTGTACGTCCGAGCTACTTCAATAAGCTCACTGACGGTTTGGGCCTCAACCGGTAACTTAGTCTTAACCGAGGCAGGCAGCGCAAAGGGGTAGCGTTTGGGATTGATGCCCGCTAATTCTTGGTTAACGACATGCAATTTTTGCTCCACGGCATCCAGGCTTGGAGTCACTTTATCAAGCGTTTCGACGACTTTAACAATCCGCTCCTCGGCCGTACCCCCCATAAAACTACCCTCACCGGTAAACCCGATCACGTCGGCATAGGGCTCGATGGCCTCAACCATGATTTGGGCTGCTTCCACTCCGGCGACAGACGCTGCCAAGGCTCGGCTACCATCTTGATAATGCCACCGGGCAGGGGTAAATGCCCAAAACCCTAAACTTTTGTAGGAAGCTTGAAGATCAAGTAGTTTTTGATGTGTCTGCTGCAAACTTTGCTTGCCGGTAGCTAAATCCTGACCCTTGAGGGCTGCATAGGTAGTGGCCGCCTCAAACCGAGCTTCTTTGGCAATCGTCATCATCGACGTGGCTTTAACCGCACTGACTGCCAACATGATAGTCATTACTAAAAGCACAAACAAGAACACCGCGACTCCACCAAAGAATGCTTTTTTGCGCTTACTGGCATCTTTCCAAGAAAAAGCCTTGCCCCGGGTCTTTTTTTGCTTGACGGGTTTGTCACTTAGTTGCAGCGCTTGATCCCCAGCTTTAAGCATCACTTTTTTGAAGTATGTGCTCTCTGCCAATTTTTCTGGTTTCTCTCCCTCAGGCAACTTCACCACTTCTTTTGGTTTAGTGTCGGCTTGAGTCTCCTGGCTGTCGACCAAATCTGGCTTAGAGGTACGGTTGTCTGGTTGCATATTGCTCCATGAAATACAAACTTTTCCAAAAATGCCAATCGATTGTCTATGTGAGTGTCTCGAATACGAGCTTCGCAATATGTTTTGATTGATCACTTTAACTAACGTCATACTGAGCCTAAGTAAAACTCAAGCCGAAGTATCTAGACGAAGTCGAAAGCAGCATTGTCGCTTCACTAGATCCTGATCCTGCCTAAATAAGCAGGATCAGGATGACAGGCTTTAGGAAAGTCACCACTTGCTCAGCATTGCCAGAGGGGTTTTGAAGAGGATAAGGATATCTTGAGAAAGAGTAGCGTTCCGCGCATACTGGGCATCGAGTTGAGCCCGCTTCACAAACGGAATTTCATTCCGCCCCGACACTTGCCACGGTCCGGTAATTCCTGGCTTAACTGACAGAATGGTAGCAATTAGCGCTTTGGTTTCAGGATATCGCACGGTTTGCTCGTCCAGTTCGGTTTTCATGTAGGCTCGGGGGCCCACCATGCTCATTTCGCCTCGAATCACATTGAGAAGCTGCGGAAATTCATCGATCGTTAATGAGCGCAGCACCTTACCCACCTTGGTAATGCGTGGATCGTGTTCCAGTTTCCAGTCTTTAGCTTTGAACTCTTGCAACAAGGGGCTCGAACCGTTATGCAAGAGATCATGCGCACCATCGACCATCGAGCGAAACTTATACATAAAAAATGACTTGCCCTGCAAACCAATGCGTTTATGACGATAAATAACTGGGCCAGGCGAATCGATCTTAATAAGCAGGGGCACAATTACCCAAAAGGGCAAAAAGAGTACAAAAAGGCAGGTAGCCACGACAAGATCCAAAACTCGTTTGAGGGCAGGATAATGCGTTCGCAGCATAGGCGGTCTTTAGGTGTACTTCTCTAGCGGTGTGTCCTTGAACGTGGCCAGCATCTTTTTGATTTCGGGAATCGATTGCTGTCTGGTGACCAAGACAGCATCGTCGGTGACTACCACTACCAACCCCTCGACATCAATCGCCGTAACTAATTGATGGGTCGTCGAGTAGACAAGATTATTCGTGGCCAAGTGAGTGTGCACCTTGCCCTTAACTACATTTTCAGCCGGGTGCGTTTGCAGTGCTTCTTTGAGTGCCTCCCAAGCGCCAATGTCGCTCCACCCCAAGTCTACAGGCATTACGACTGCTTCGTGCTGCGGCACATGGGCTATAATTGCATCATCAAAGGAAATTTTTTCCATCTTTGTATATAGTTCTTTCAACTTCTGATCGTGTTCTGGTTTGCCATAGCTTAATTGAAGTTCCAGTAAGATCGCATACATGTCGGGTGCATGTTGCTCAAATTTGCTCAGGCAAAAACGCGGCGTGACGATAAAGTAACCCGGATTCCAGGCATGTTTCCCGTCACGAAAATATTTTTTAGCCGTAGCCAAATCTGGGCGATAGTGCCAGGAAACAAAACTTTTTACCTGCGTACCGTTTAGCTGGTCGATAGTTTCCCCAAATTCAATCCAACCCAGGTTCTGGTTAGCAAACCGAGGGCGCTGTCCCAAAAAAACAAAATTATTGGGGTGTTTATGCAAATATTGCGCCCCGGCAATGAGCGCTTGTTTAAATTTGTCGACATTTTCCACTAAATGATCACTCCACAAAATCGCCACCGGCACGTCCGGGTCTTGCAAGGCTAAAATCGACATCAAATACCCCACCGCCGGCCCCACATCGCGCATTTCAGGCTCACCGATAACATTTTTTTCCGGAATTTCCGGCGCTTGTTTTAAAATAATGTCGCGGTAGCGCTCTCCCGTAGACACATAGATAGTATCCCAATCAAACTCGGGTCGGATGCGGTCAACCGCCATTTGCAGCGTCGACTTGTCTCCAACAATCGCTTCAAATTGTTTGGGGGTGGATGAGCGCGACAACGGCCACATGCGCGTGCCGATGCCTCCGGCAAAGATAATGGCTTTCATCGGTTTTTGTGGTTGATCCATGCTTCCTCCACCCTTTGGGCGAATACTTGTTGAAATCGGACTGTATCAAAGCGCACTGCTTTGGCGCTAATTTTCTTACTATACCATGTCTTTCTCTCAAACTCGGCAATACAGGCAATCAATGCCTCGCTCGTCTGACGGTTCAAAAACAATCCTGTTTGGCCCTCAATGACCGTTTCGCAAGCAGCTCCTTTGCCGTACGCAATAACAGGGATTCCCGCCGCTTGAGCTTCCACGGCCGTGATCCCAAAATCTTCTTCTTGAGGGAAAATCAATGCCTGGGCTTGTTGATAATAGGTAGGCAGTTGTTCGTCCGGCACAAATCCCAAGAAATAAACGTTAGGTGTCGCATGGTTTTTGAGGTTTGCTAATTCTGAACCAGTACCGATAATTAAAACCTCTTTATCGGGTAGTTCGGCAAAGGCATCGACCACCATGGCGATCGCCAAAGCCGCCCCCACCAACCGG
>CAZVUJ010000100.1:0-4013 GCA_964630135.1 uncultured Pseudomonadales bacterium
CCCGAGCATCAGTGTGGCGCACGAGCTTCCCTTGCGGAAAACAAGTTGCAAACTGCTGAATTTGCCATCAGCGATGAGCTTTGAACTAATCAGTCTGATTTGATTTCAATTATCGAATATGCTGGGCTTGCGTTAGGTAATGTAATAACAGCCTTGGTAACATAGTTCTGGCTTATAGTAGACAGTTCCTCTGTTCGCATGGCAAATAATTGCCGGTAATCCGGGTTAAACTGGGTGATGCCGCCAATCATGCACTTGGCACATTCTCCATCGTAATTATAGAAATCCAAAAGCGCTTGCGGTTGGTTGAAATAGCCAGTCATCAGCAACTGATCATATTCACTTTGGTGCTCTTTGAAATAGCGCACAATTGCCTTGGGCCCATATTGCCAACCCCAATAGTCTGCAGAGTAACGTGGATAATCTCGATAAAAATGCACCAGTAATTGCGTAATTTCAAGTAACATCAAGCTCATAAAAGCCACATGTAATCGCTTCACCTGTATTTGGGGAACTAACTTTGTAATATTTTTGCCGACTCTAAGTGCGTAAGCGACAATGAAAGGAATACTTATCTGGCTGTAATAGAGCGCAAAAGGATATGGCGGTCTTTCTATGCTCGTGGTCAATACATCGGTCAAAGGCGAGAGCAAGAATAATAAAAAATAAGGGGCATACTCTACTTTTTTCTTATCCTTGTAGAAAAGAAAAGCCAACAGAGAAACCATGAGCACCGGAGCGTAGATTTTTAGATACATGCCATGAGACTTGATTGAGTGTCTGGTGATAAATCCTCCAGGCAACTCTTGTTCTGCCTTTAGGAATAACTCATTAATTCCAAAATATTTGGGGTAATTGCGCACTACATTTGCAATTATATCGTGAGCAGTGCCAGAGTTATTACCAAACTTTTCCTCAAAACGATTAAAAAAGCCACTTTCAATTTTCGACACATATCCAAAAGGAAGTAAACAAATCATGAAACCAAGCAACAAAATTACAAGGGAAGCATACTTGCTAAAAATCAATTTATGCCTAAACAATTCTGCGATCACCAAGCTTCCCACTAAAACTGGTGCCCCAATCATGTAGCTTGTATATCCATACATACTTAGTCCGATTAAGATTCCGGATAAAAATAAACGCTTTTTTGAATTCTTTATTTGGTGTGAATGCCAAAAATAAAGGCCTAAACTAGTAGTCAAAAAAGAGATTGAATGACCAAAGTTTGTGTGAGCAACGAGAAAATAAAGTGGTGAAAATGCTAAGAATATAAGGGGAAGATAAAAGCTTAACCGCATTTTTCTAAGTGTAAAACCAAGAACCAAGAGACTAAGCAATGAGTAGACTATTGATGTGTATCGAACTGCAAAATCAGTTAACGGTCCGATGAGTACAAATGGCGCAGTGGTGATTACGGTCAATAATCCTAAAATGTAATCAAAATGACGATAAAAAAACGGCTCAACAAATACAAGCTGGAATTCTCCCTGTATGATTCTTTTTGATGTTGTTGCGATTAATGCTTCGTCACAGAATAAACCAAAGGGAACATCTCCCACTTTATACGTAAAGGCTACAATTATCCCCAAGCCAAATAATATTATAAGTATACGATTAAGAAAAACTCTACTAAGGTAAATTGGTATCGTGCGCATGCTTTACTCAGGTTGTAATTGTTGAAAAAGCTCAAGCGCATGCTGAATGGCTTGTTGTTGCAAGTTACTCGACACTGGCTCCACCACCGCGTTATGGTTGAGTGAAAACAGAATCTTGACTGACCACGCGAGCACTACCCCAAACCACATGAGAGCAACCAAGAGCATGCTGGTCACGACAAGTGGATACTTATCGGAACGGGTCTTGAACATAGACACTCCCTCCAATCGTAAATTCTCCCTGGCCCGATAATCCTTGCGGCAAGCGCGATTCAACCGTAGTAATCGCAATAATGTAGGGCATGGTTTCGATGCGTTTCAAAAGGTCCAGCACTTGCGCGTGCGTGGCTGAAACGTTAAGCGTAAAGGGAATAACCAGTTCGGTTTTTTGCTTGACCGGATCAAGGGTGGAAAAATTCATGCTCCCATCCGGATCAACGGAGGCAATCAAGGCTTCCATGCTCGTCACAAAATCGATGATCGTGGTTTCACTGGGAAACACCTGGACTAACTCGTTGATGGGATCAAGATTTTCCTGGATGTAGCGTTGCAATCCCTCATTGGTTTGCTGGGATGATTGCAGGCTCGCTAGCTCAGTTTTGAGGGTATCAATTTTTTTGACTTGCTGACTGGAAAGCAACAGCATCGTGCTGCTCACCACGATGCCGAGCATCACAATAACTCCGGCCACAAGCAAGAGGCGCTCGGTGCGCTTGCCCAAATTAACGATTGCTTGAGCGGGCAGACTCATGATTGCTCCTTGGGCGGGGTATAGATAAATTCCAGCGTAAATTCCACCTGCTCGCTACCACTCAAGGATGACAAAGGCAGGGCTATTTTAGTAAAGTGCTTACTCTCTTCCATCTGATTGCGCAATTGTATGAGGTCCTCACGTTTCGAAGCAATACCGGTCAGGGAAAAAAGCTGCTTGCCACTGTCAAAACTTAAGTTAACCACCGTAATTTCTGGCGGAATGAGCTCGATAAGGGTGGTGAGGGGTTTCTGAGGTGTTGTTTTTAGAGGGAACAACGCCGTGAACCGGGCGCTTAATCGGTTAATGACCGGCACATTGATGGAATCTTGCGACATGGCCACGACTGGTGCGGCCGTGGCCTGGCTGGCTTTGATCGCGTCAACGTTTTTTTGCATGCCCGAGTATTGGAATTGGGTAAACATAAAAAGAGCCAAAGCAATAATGATTGAGGGCAAACAGACAGCCAGCACAATGCCTACCAACCGTTTCGACCAAATATACGAGCTCTTGGAGCGATAATGGGCCACAATCGCCTCGGGTAAGAGATTAATGCTGGTTGCACTCTCTGGTGGCAAGACCTCGCCTTTGGCGGCGACATAGGCCAAGTGAAAAGCCGGTTCAACCTGCTTCACATCCAGCACTGAAGTAGAGAGGTTCAATTGTGCTCCCAGATAGTCGGCAATCTGCTGACTGGCCGCTTCCCCGGCCACAAGCACTTGGAGCGGGGGCAGAGATGGCGTTTCCGTTTTGGTGGCGTGCATCACCAATTGCCTGAGCGCCTCGATGAGGTGTGCTGCTATTTGCCCTTGAGTCGAGTCAAAGGTGATAGTTGAGGTGAGCGAGGAGACCCCGTTTACTACCAAGGTAGAGGTAGCATCGTTTTTTTCCAGCTCCACGATGATGAGTCGCTGGGATTTGTCTTCTGAAACCAGGCGCGAAATGGCTGAAGCCGAGGGCTCGAAACCAACAGGCATAAACCGAGCAGCCAGAAACGCCTCGCGCAATTCATCTACCCATTTGCGCTGCATGGCCACAACCAGCACCCGAGTTTCTTTGTCAGCTTGTTTGAGCAGTTTCCAGTCATAATAGATTTCATGAGCTGAAAAGGGGAAAATCTTTTCTATCTGCCAAGTGATCGCTTCACCCACTTCATGCAGCGGGATTTTGGGCAGCACATATTCTCTTGTATAGGCGAATTTTTCCGGAAGGGTGATGGCGGCCAAAGCCATGTGCTCGGCAATGTCGCTGCGCAAGGTTTTGAGACTCGCGATCAGTGCCTCGCGGTTGAGCGTGTTCATGGAAAAAAGTGGCGCACTTAATGTAGCTTCCCGCTTGAGAGTAATGACCGCACGGGAATTTACCCGCACCAAGCGCACGCTCGTTTGACCCAGAGAAATTCCTAAATGGCTTTTTTTGAAAAAGAGATCAGTAATAAACATAGCAGGCCCTCCCATCGTAACAAGTTTTAGCCTGCCTGGCCAGTGACTTCTTTACCTAACTTACCTACATTTCTTACTGGCATGGTCATCCTGAACCTGGCTGAAAGCCAAGTGAAGGATCTAGCACCGCGTTGTTTTTCGCTTACGCTTGATCCCTGTCTG
>CAZVUJ010000101.1:0-3960 GCA_964630135.1 uncultured Pseudomonadales bacterium
GTGTTTCAAATCCTGGATAAGTCGTTCAATCGTATCCTTGTTGTGTTGGTTATCTTTGAAAATCGCCTCTTTGTCACTTTCCAGCACTGCTTTCGTTTGCGAGAGGATTTTATCGCTCAACTCTCCATACACCTCATTCATCATGGCTTTGGTGCCTTGTTCATCCAGGTTTTGTTTAGTGAGTGAAGAGAGCTTAAGGTGCACGAACACCATGACAGCGAGCGCAGTTACGACACTCACTAAAATAAACCATTCAAGACCCATCATAGATAATAGTATACTGCATCAAGATGAAGCTACGGTCAGCTACCTCGCTGGACAAGTTGAGACAGCACTCGATGCGCCGGCCCTTGGCGCTCACGAGTGTCTGGCTCTGGCTTATTATTGCGTGGGTACTTGCTCGGGTCGATCCGTCAAGTTTCCAAGATGTGGTGGTGCCTGGAAGTTATTTGCCCATGGTGCTGCTTATTTTTATCACTATTTCGTTGTCTGTATGGGTTATAAGTCAATCTAAAATGGTGAGCATGGTGTGGTCAGGTTCAGCCGTGGGATTTTTACTCCTGCGCATCTACCACATTGGTCACCTGCTTAACCTATTGCTCTTGCTTGGCATAGCACTATCGGCTCACTTGGTTATTGTTATGGAAAAGAAACAAACATAAGCACGTGTCATGTTAAGTAGGCAAATGTTCTGCAGTCTGGATGGTTTGATAGAATACATACAAGAGTATAATTAAACCTATGCAACTATCAAAACACAAATTAAATAAAGCACTGGAAAAACAAATGTACGCCATCTTTCATCAGTTGGTGGCGGATATGAAAAACCCTGGTGAAGTAGAAAGTATTTTGAAAGAACTCCTCTCTCCGGTAGAACACCAGGTGGTTGCTAAACGGTTGGCAATTGCGCTTTTTTTAGATAAGGGCCGTAGCTACGAAAATATCAAAACCACTCTCAAGGTTTCCTCGGCTACCATTGCCAGCGTGCAGGAATCCATGGGAAACCCGGGAATCCAGCAAGCCTTGCGAAAGGTTAAAGCTGACGAGTGGGCTGATGAATGGGCGGGCAAAATAAGCAACTTCATGGGAAAATTACTTCCTACTAAATAACTATCTCGATACTACCTTAGTTTTTTGCCTCACTATCATGAAGAGTCATTTTTATATCACCACCACCGCCCCCTATGTTAATGCTCAACCGCATATTGGGTTTGCCCTGGAGGTTATTGCGGCGGATGTGATTGCTCGGTTTAGACGCATGCTGGGTGACGACACAGTATTTGGCACGGGCACCGATGAGCACGGAGTGAATATCTACCGCAAGGCTTTGGAAGAGGGTGTGAGCCCGCAAGCGTATGTCGATGCAAATGCGCAAACGTTTAAACAGTTAAAGGCAGCTTTAAACTTAAGCTTTACTCATTTCCAGCGCACCACGAATCCCAAGCACCTTGAAGCAGCTCAGGCATTTTGGCATGTGTGCGATGCAAAAGGAGACATCTATAAACAACAGTATAAGGTTAAATACTGTGCGGGGTGCGAGCTCGAAAAAACAGATTCAGAATTGGTTGATGGCCATTGTCCGCTGCATCCCACCAAAGAATTAGAGAGCTTGGAAGAAGAAAATTATTTTTTTCGCTTTTCCCGCTATCAGGAAAAGTTGCTGTCACTCTACCAGCAACAGCCTGACTTTGTCTTGCCAGAATCAAAATTGAGCGAGATCACTGCGTTTGTCAAACAAGGCATAAAAGATTTTAGTATTTCCCGGCTTAAAGAAAAAATGCCCTGGGGAGTGCCCGTGCCGGGAGATGAAAAACACGTTATGTATGTATGGTTTGACGCGCTCGTTTTCTATATTTCCACCTTGGGCTGGCCCACTTCGACTACCGAGTTTGAACACTACTGGCCAGGTGTGCAGATTGCCGGCAAAGATAATTTGCGCCAACAAGCGGCCATGTGGCAAGCGATGCTTTTGTCAGCCGGGCTGCCCACATCGAAGCAAATCCTGATTAACGGTTTTATTTCCGTTGCCGGGCAAAAGATGAGTAAAACCCTGGGCAACGTGATTGCTCCAGAAGAGATGATTAAGCGTTACGGCATTGATGCGACTCGCTATTTGCTGATGCGCCTGGGTCCCATTGGCGAAGATATGGATGTTTCTTGGGAGAAATTTGATGCAACGTATACAGCCGACTTGTCTAATGGTTTAGGCAATACGGTGTCACGCGTGGCCGCACTGTGCGCTAAATCTGGCTTCACGTTTGCATATGACGAATCACCTGGATTCCGCTCTCAGTTCAAGGAGCCGATGAATAGGTATAAACTTGTATCGGCCTTAGAGTCGGTATGGGCCTCATTAAGCTTTATTGATGCCAAGATCAACGAATCTCAGCCGTGGAAGTTAGAAGGAGCTCATAAGCGAATTATTTTGCAAGAATTAATTGCTCATTTGCGGCAAGTAGCTCATGAGTTGCAACCCTTTATGCCTCAAACGTCAGAGGCGATTACTGCCCTTTTCTCCAAACCAAATATATCGACAATTAGCCCCTTATTCCCTAGACTGGTATAAGCGCTTCAGATTATCTTTAATCTATTGGCTTAGGACAGCATGATTGATACCCATACGCATCTTAATTTTGCTGCCTTTGCTCATGATTGGCCAGCAGTCGTCGAGGCTTCCCTTGAGCAGGGAGTAACTAACATGATTGTCGTGGGGACGGACATGTCAACCAGTGAAAAGGCAGTCGAACTGGCCCACGCTCACCCTGCCCTGTATGCCGCCGTCGGTATTCACCCTCATCATGCCAAAGGCATTCAGACTATCAAGGAAGTGGATGAATTGATAACCGAGATTGCTACGTTTGCCGCCAATCCCAAAGTGGTCGCCATTGGCGAAATTGGTATCGATCATCATGAATATAAGAATTCAAAATACTCCACATCTGAAATTGATCTATGTAAATATAACGAAAGGCAAGTAGTCTTGTTTCGTAAGCAACTAGAGCTAGCGGTCAGAATAGGGAAACCTGTTATCGTCCATAGTCGATCTGCCCGAGACGAGGCTCTCTGTTTAATTGAAGCAGTGAATGCTCGGTCACAACAACAGATCAAAGGCGTCTTTCATTGCTTTGAGGGTTCAAAAAAAATGATTAAACGAGTGATTGACGCCGGATTGTATATTAGCTTTACGGCAAATATTACTTTTATTCCCGACCGACTGGAGGTGGCCACGCTTGTTCCCCTCGATCGACTGCTTTTAGAAACTGATTGTCCCTATATGTCACCCGCATCTATGCGCGGGGAGAGAAACACTCCAGCCAGTGTTACAATGGTGGCAGCCGCTCATGCCGCAAGCCGAAATGTTGATATTACCCAAGTAGAAATGCAAACTGACATCAATGCACGAACACTTTTTCATCTGGACCATACTTCATGAATAAAGCCAGTTTAGCCTACTGGGTAAAACGACACCCGGTTAAAAGCCAACGGGCTTTGGAAATTATTCCCGGACTTATTTCCTGGGGGCTTATTTTATTTCCTATCTGGGGTTCGTTGGTAATCCCCGTGGCTGTTGCGTATTACATCATCACCTTTAATGTCTATTGGCTCTATCGCTCAATTCAAGTGGCGGTGTTGGCGGTGTTGGCCCACTACCGCATGCGGGCCTCCATGACGTACGACTGGCTGGGTGATATCGTTAGCTTGCCTAACTTTGACAAGGTATGGCACTTGATCATTATTCCCACCTATAAAGAACCAGAATCAACCTTGGTGCGCACCCTCACCTCACTGGCTGAGCAGTCATTCCCACCCAAGCGAATTGCTGTTGTTTTATCATTTGAAGAGCGTGAGGGAGAGGCAGCCAAACAAAAAGCCACATGGCTGCAGCGTGAGTTTGGAAATAAGCTGGGCCATGTTTGGGCCACCTATCACCCCGACATTGAAGGTGAAGTGAAGGGTAAA
>CAZVUJ010000102.1:0-3959 GCA_964630135.1 uncultured Pseudomonadales bacterium
TAGGAAGCGCCAGAGGGAAATCGTTTGGATTGCAGAAAGCCAATTTACGTACATGCGATGGCAGATCGGGCTCATCTTCAGCTTTAGGAGGAGTTGGTGCTTCCATTCCTTTCATTCTATCACAATTCGATCTGCCTTTTTATTTCATACATGGCCACAGCTGCGGCGGAGGCGATGTTTAGACTGCTTTTGTGGCCGAAATGGGGAATAGCCACCACTTCATCACACAAGGCCAGCACATCAGGCTCGAGGCCCATGACTTCGTTGCCAAAAACCAGGCAAACTTGCTTTGCATCCCAAGGAAGGCGGAAGTCAAAGAGAGACATGGCAGTCGCTATGGTTTCAAATCCGACCACATACACACCTTCGTTTTTCAGTAATCTTATAAGCTCAATTGCTTTGCAATGGTGTTCCCAGGCAATGGAGTTTTGCGCGCCCAAGGCGGTTTTTTCCAACTTGGGATCAGGAGGCAAGACGCAATAGCCACACAGATACACTTTTGTGAAACCAGCCGAGTCACTTGAGCGGAAAACACTGCCCACATTGTAGGCGGATCGGACTCGATCTAAACAAACAGATAGTTTCATATAGCAGTCTTTTTTAGTGATCTAGTTGATATCATTTATTGCTAGTTGACGAGTGTCCATGCCCGTCTGCTATTGTGTTCGAAACGCGTGAAATTTAACGCATTCGTTGACCGCACCCGGAAACGAATAAGTCTTCTCTTTGCCCACGAACTCTCGCTTATCAATTAACATATAGCAGCAGGTATGAATCGAATTCTGGTTAGTGTTTTAGTTATAGGCTTAGTTAGTGGCGTCGGCTTTGCCTTAACTCGCGCCTTTTTCTCCGACACCGAAACATCTGCAGGCAACACCATGACTGCCGGGGCCGTTGATTTGTACCTTGCTAACGATAGCTATTATAACGGTAATCCCAATTCCACCACGAGCTGGGAATTGCGGCCGGCTTTGACTAATGAAAAATTCTTTGATTTCGACGATATTAAACCAGGCGATTGGGGTGAGGACACGATAACGCTGAAAGTCGAGAATAACCCCGTGTGGGCCTGTGCGGAAATAGCCATCACCCAAGACGATGACGGCAGCTGCACCGAACCAGAACTGTTAGATGACCCGAGTTGTGCCCCTGATAATACAGCTTTGTTCGACGGCGAAATTGCTGAAAACGTGAGCTATGTGGTGTGGCACGACGATGGCGACAACGTACTTGAGGACAATGAATCACCGAGTGCAGTTTTAGCTCAAGGGAAATTGGATCAGCTTGAGGCTGGCATTAAACTTGCCCTAGTTGACAGTCAAGTAAATAATCTTGGTGGCAACCCAGGCGAAGCGATGCTGGGAGCAACCGATTATTATTTAGGTAAGGCCTGGTGTTTTGGTGATATGACGCTTGAGCCCGTCGCTCAAGGAGAAGAAAATTCACCCAACACCGATCCTGGATTCAGCTGTGACGAAGCAGGAATCAACAACGCCAGTCAAACTGATATGTTGCAGGCAGATATTACTTTCGAGGTGATTCAAACCCGCAACAACCCCAATTTTGTTTGTGAAAAATCACCCATCCTCATCGACACGTTTACGGTTGCGGCGAATGCAACAACCGGCGGAACTTCAGCGGTAACGCTCGACAGCAACAAGAACTATCTCGTAAAAGTGAGCGGAACCTGGAGCAATCGCAACGGTGTAGATGCGGTTGATGCTGAATTTAATAGTTATGACAACTGGACAACGCCACTTGATGGAGATCCAGCCTGGACTTCATTCGGCCTTACGCAATACTTCAACTTGCTTGAGTTGCAGCTTGATACGGCTTTTGTTAACTGGGGCGTGTATTCGCCAGCACATGAATATGAATTTGCAATGGCGGGAACGGGCTCGGTGTTGTCCGCCAGAATTTTCGACGGACAAACAGACACCAACACCATTACCCCCTCTTGGTATAACGACAACAGTGGTAGTTTGACCGTAAAAATCTATTTAGTTCCTTAAGTAATCTATAGCTGCACCTTACAATCCAACATATAAGTCTTGATGCGTTAACAGTCATAGCTACTGCCTTTTAGCTGAAGCATCTGGCGTCATACGAGCTACGTCGTTTAAACAGTTTTACTTAAACATGTGGTCCGATGACGCTGGACTCTTCGGCTAAAAAACCCGAGAACCTTTGTGTTTTGCCTGTAGTACATCAAGACAAAAGCATATAAAACTAGCAACGATTTGAGAGGGGGTGAGATACATGCAAAGAATTCTTTTAAGTGCGTTAGTCGTGGCAGGAGTAGTGGGAGCGGCCGTCTATGGCACAACTGCTTTCTTCTCAGACAGTGAAACCTCAACAGGCAATGTTTTCACAGCAGGCTCTGTCACTCTTGCAATCCAAGAAATTGTTCATGATTATTTTGGCGATGATAATAACGCCCCTGATTTTAGCTTGACAAACGCTGGGTTCGCATTTGCGTTAGCCGATCTAAAACCTCTGGATGCAGGTAAAGTTACATACAACCTCTCAAACGGGGCAAATGACGCTTATGTCTGCGCCGCTGTTGCGGAAACTGCAAATGCGGATAATGGGATAAATGATCCTGAAGCAGATGCTGGCGACGTTTCCGATGGAGCCAATAACGGAGAACTTGGTGATTACTTGTCATTTAAGTTCGGTGCGTTCTCAGGCACATTGAGCAGCATCAGTGGTCAATGGCAATCATTGGGAACCGTCGCAGCGAATGCGGCACAAGCAAGCTCTCTCGAGTACTGTTTTGGAGAATATAATGGAGCAGACTGCGTTTTGGATGAAGCATCGTTATACAACCAAGCTCAAACAGATAGCTTGAATGCTGATGTGCAATTCTATGCTGTTCAAACCCGCAACAATCCAAACTTCACTTGCGCAAGCTTGAATGATATCAGCAATGATAACCTATATATTGGTGATGGAGTCAATGCCCGCCTGTCAGATAAATGGATGTTTTACAATGACACGAACGACACAATCATGACTATCAATCAATTTACAACTGACGGAGCAAATGAGATTGTTAGTGGTCCTGTGGGTGTGGGTGCCGCTCGGATGATGTTGCATGAAGCTGCAGCTAGATATAATATAGCCACTTTTCGATTCAAGGACGTGAAACTGTCTGATATTAGTTCGATTAAGTATCGAATTTACGATGTTTCTGATGCAACCTTGACTCCATTTGTGCACTTCAATGTTGACTTTGCCAATAGCGATATTTGGCAACGACGATTAGTTCAGGTGCCGACTGGTATTACAGCTGACACTTGGACAGAAGTTGATGCGCTTCAGGGAGGTGCCACACTTTGGACACTTTCAGGTGGTAACTGGCCAATTGGTGTCAGTGAAGACGGAAACACTCCAGGTAGCACGCCAATGACTTGGGCAACGATTTTAGCTGAATATCCGAATGCGGAAACTCGTTCAACAGATTCATTCTTCGGTATTCGTGTAGGCCATCCTGGTCCAGCTAATGAAGAAAGTTATGTCGACTGGGTAGAATTTGATGGAGTGAAGTACGACTTTAATAACTAGTTAAGACAATTTGCTATTGGTGCAGAATGTCACTAGTAATCATCTCTAACCCAAGCACAAGCGGAAATTGTTTTCCGCTTGTGAGGGTTGGAGGGGAAAAATATACAATTTAGGTATCAGATTATACATTGTCATTCCCGTATCCATTCATGTCATGAGGGCGACATTTTTTGAAAGACTATTGCTCTTTTTGAAAAGATAATTGGAGGAAATCGAAACCAACCTGCCCATGCATAAGATCATGAAAATTCTTAGTTTTTTCTTTACTGCCCTGGCCGCGGCTGTCGTGGCTGTGGTTGTGAGTGTGTTTGCCCTTATGAAGGGCGGCTATCTGCCGCAAGCCACCGGGTTTGTGGTGTTGTCCGGCTCGATGGAGCCGGCAATTGGCACGG
>CAZVUJ010000103.1:0-3937 GCA_964630135.1 uncultured Pseudomonadales bacterium
TGACAAGTTGTCTCTAAAAAGTTTAGACAACTTGTCAATTGACATTAACGAAGCGACACTTGCGTCTTCATTGGACACTGCCGGCATGCCGGATCCTGACTTCATGATCAGGCCTGGCGGGCAACAGCGCCTCTCGGGCTTACTGCCCTGGCAGGGAGTGTATAGCGAGCTGTACTTCACCGACGTGTTGATGCCGGATTTTGGAGCGGAGGAATTGGATAAAGCCTTGGCTGAGTATGCCAACCGCCAGCGCACCTTTGGTGCCGGGAAGTTTACTGAGATTAAGCCTTAGCCCAAAATAGCAAAACCGAAAATGATCTCCAGAGCTTGCACCAGCCAATACGCAGCAAAGAGAATAAAAAAGCCAATGAGCGCGGCGACTATTCGCTGCTTGCCTTCTTCAGCTCGATTGGGATCTTGAACAGCGGTCATGATCTGAAAACCACCAATGAGTAACATTACGAACAAACCCAAACCGGCAACGATAAAGATGAATGGCAATAAGATATTAATTACATTGCTGACAAAGTTTTGTGGTTGTGATATTTGTGAGCCACCGATTAAGGGTTTATTCACTTCGTTAAATATGTTCGAGAATTTCCCGATGGTTTTTCCAGGTTGAGCCATGGGGTTTTGGTTTGCCTGAGCAATAACCCGCGCAGGCAGAAGGTAGTTGATCAAAAGGGTGACTGTGTTATGCATACTGCTAAAATCCTGGTAGCTGGAAAATATCAACACCAACCACACGCAAAATAAGTGCTGAAAAGACAATTAACAAAAGCCCAGCTATTGCTGAGGTAAACATATCTTTGCCTGCTTGGACATTATCGGGATTGCCTGCTGAAACGGAAATTCTAAAGGCTCCAATAAGCATAAGCATCAGGGCAATGCCGCCGGCAATACCGACGGCAAATTGCGCCAATTTTGGCAACAAATCCGCCGGTTTGGTGGGCAAGCACCCAAGAGCGGTCCAAATGCCAGCTTTGTTCAGGCACGATTCGCATTCATTCACTCCGTTGGCAGCTGTTCCAGCTTGCTGGCAAAGCTTGAAAACACCAGGAACTCGCGGAGAGTTTAAATAATTTATACAGGCTGACTGATTATCGAGCACAACCAGTTGAGTGCTTGTTTGACATAATTCATCACCATTTGCAACAGCTTTCACGTACGCTGCATGGTCTGGACCAATTTTCAGGGATGATGCGGAAAGTTTCGCGTTGGTGGAATTGCCATTTTGATCAAGATTAACTGTGCCCAAGCTAAAACCAGTTTTTCCAACCAAGCCTACATTTCGAAGCGTTTCGCCATGATGTGTAGCACCTTTAATTTCAACATCAAATTGTGTTGATGCATCTCCACACGATTGGTTATCTTTGTTGGTTGAATTTATGATGCTGATTGTGCAGCCAGTATCTCCTAAGTCAACGCTATAGGTTGCCATTCTGCAAGATGCAACAGTATCCCCCGGTCGAACGAGATAAATATCTTCACCGCCTTGTTCCAAAGCACCCGCAGCTTGGTCGTTTCTGAAGGTGGCCACATAGTAATTACCTTGAAATACCAAATCTGTTCGCGTACCGCTAATACCTATTCTAGCTTTATATCCTTGAGAAATTTTATCTTGCGGCACCCGTACGGTTAAGTCTGTCGTTCCATCACGTGGTAGTGTTGAAGGGCTTACCTCTGCTCTAAAATCACACCATTCGATAACCTGAGCATTAACCGCTGATGTATTCAGCAATAGCCATACAAAAATGAATATGGAAAGTGAAATTTTACGAATCATAATGTGTCACGCTGAATTATACCAACCTCCAGGCAATAAAGAAATTGTGATAGGATGGGGGCGATGGAAAGACAGATTAAAGATGAAAGATTAGAGATTAGAGATATAAAGATCATTCAATTCTTGCCTGTTTTGACCAAAAAAACTTGGGTGAAAAGAATTGCGGGTCTATTGGTCTGTTTGCTTCTTTCAGCCTTCAGCCTTCAGCCTTCAGCCTCTCTTGTCCGGGCCGATGAGGTCGAAGAGCTGCAGAAACAAATTGACGAATTGTCGAAATTGAGGCAACTGAGCGAGAGTGCTACCCAAAACTTAGAAGTAGAGCTCAAGCATATTCGCTCCAGAATTACTTCAACCTTGGCACAGTTGAATGCCGCCGACAAAGAAACGCGAACTTTAGAAGTAAGTATTGAGAAACGGGAAGACGATTTATCCGAACACTACAACCTTTTGAAAGCCCGAGTGAGGAGTTACTACAAGTTTACCCGGCAATTTTCCCCGTTAGCAACACTCTTGTCCATCCCGACAGCGTCAGGCATCACTCGGCAAATTTCGTATCATTCTGCCGTGGCGGGTCAGGACAAAGAAGCAATTGTAGATACCACCCAAGATATTTTGAATTTGGAGAGTGATAAGAAAGCTTTGGAGCAGCGCAAAGCCCAGCTTAAAACCTTGCGTGCCGATTTTGAAAAAAATGCCAAGTTTTTTGAGGGCGAAATTAAGGGGGCCAAAGATTATCAGGCCGATTTGACCACCCAAATTGCTAAGCTGTCAGCCCAACAACAAGCCATTATTGCTGCGCGCTCAGGTTCGCAAATCACCAGTGTCGGCAGTGTGCCCGTGGGCTCTGATTTCAATGGTTCCATTGCCGGCTTCACCCAAAACGCGCCCGGCGGCTCGTTTGCCGTGTTTTCATTTGGTGGCCACACCCACCGCAAAGGCATGAGTCAATATGGCGCTAAGGCAAGAGCAGAAGCAGGCCAGTCGTTTACCGACATCCTCAAAGCCTACTATGGCAAAGACACAGCCGACAAAGATACCGGCGGCTCGATTAGTGTTTCCGGTGTCGGTGAGGTTGATTTTGAAAATTATTATTTGCTGGGTATTGCCGAGATGCCCTCCAATTGGCACAAAGAAGCCCTGAAAGCCCAAGCCGTGGCGGCGCGCACCTATGCCTACCGCTACAAATCCGAGGGCAAACAGATTTGTACCACCGAAGCCTGCCAAGTGTTTTCCAAATTCAAGGCCGATAATCCGCCTAACGAGTGGAAGCAAGCAGTGGAAGAAACCCGGGGCAAAGTGTTGGAAGATGTGGTGACGTATTACTCGTCGACTGCCGGTGGGTATTTAACCACCAGTGGCTGGGATACGACCGATAAATCGGGATCGGGCGAGTGGACCACCAGAGCTTGGGAGAGCAAGGCCGGCTCGCCTTGGTTCTATAAAGCCTGGTACCGCCAAGGCTATGCCAATAACTCGAGTGATTGTGGCCGCAATCCCTGGCTTTCAGAAAGCGAAATGGCCGATATTCTCAATGCTTGGCTTATCTTGAAAAAAGGCGAGGGCAAAGACGTGGAAACGGATCGGGTAATTCCGGTGACCATTAACCAGTGCTCCATTGGCGGTCAATCGGGTAATCCGTATTCGCTCGAAGATGTGCGCCATCACACCAACAACCCCGTAACCAGCATTTCTGGCAAGCCGTCAGTCTCGCATAACAATGATGGCCAAACGACTACGGTTAGTTTCCAAACCAATCGCGGGGAACTGAGCATTCCCGGCAGCGAATTCAAGCAAGTCTTCAACACCCGCGCGCCCGGGTTTATTTCGATTCCGCAATCGGGCTTTGCCTTTTTCAATATCGAGAGAAAGTAAGCTCAAGTGCGCTACAATACGGGAATGAACGTCGCCTTAGTCCATGATTATCTCAATGAGTTTGGGGGCGCCGAGCGGGTCTTGGCTGTCTTGGCCGAAATGTACCCGCAAGCGCCGATTTACACCGCCTTTGTCAAAGCCGGCTCGCCGGCCGCTAAACGGTTTGAGGGCAAAGATATTCGCACCAGTTGGGCGCAAAAAATCCCTGGTTTTGTGAACTCACTCCACTCACCTTTAAGGTTTTTGGCCCCCCTTATTTGGGAATCATTTAATTTTGAC
>CAZVUJ010000104.1:0-3930 GCA_964630135.1 uncultured Pseudomonadales bacterium
GTAATAGTTCTCGCGTGACGCTCGAACTGTATCGTTAGGTGGTTGCCACGTGCACTCTAATAATTCACATGCAGATAATACGAGTCATACTCGTCGTCGGCGTGATCGACGCGGACATAGCGCAGTGAGCCGCCGCCGCAAGCAATGGCCCCTCTAAACAGTTTGCCTTTGCGCACGGCTTTAACGCTCAAAGCTCCTTCAGTCGACATCATGTCGATGCCGGTATGCGGCGAGCCGCCATAATACCGTAAGGTTGCCGCATAAAAGGTCATGCCATAGCCTTGGGTGATGCGCACTCCACCATCCAGTGGCCAGCGCCAGGACCCGCCAAAGCCGAAACTGCCATCAGGCGAATTGTCCCAGGACACTGATTTGCCCACCAAATAACTAGCTGGATTGAGGTGGACGCCTTTTTGGGCTACCTCAAAGTGAAGGTGAGCGCCGTTTGAACAAGCCGAAGCTGAGGGAATCACGGAGGCGATGGTCGCGCCTTCCTCCACATTACCGGCTTCAGTTTCTTTGCCGCGGCCGGCAATAATTGATTGAATGGCCTCAAGTTCTGAGAGTGCTTTTTGTAATTGAGATTGGTAATTCTTTTCGTCATTTTTGGTGACTTCCAAGGCTTTAGTTTTTTCCGCTTGCTGGCGTTGCAGGGCCACCTGTTGACTCTCGAGTTTGGTTTGCAGCTCAATCACTTGGTCTTGTTTCTCCTGTTTCACTTGCCGTTGCGTGTCGAAAGTGGTGCGGGCATTTTCGAGGGCAAACATCACTTCGCGGTCATGAGCTTGAGTCACTTTCAAATATTTGTACCGATGAAAAAAATGAGAAAAACCATCGTTAGTAAGCAGTAAATACACAGGGTCTTGAAACGAGGATTTGTAGGATGCGCTAATCCGGTTTAGGAGTATTTGGGTTAGTGAATCGAGTGATACATTGAGTTTGTCGATTTTCCCCGATAAGACCCCAATTTCGGTTTCAAGCACACCAATTTCTTCTTCTGTTTGCTCGACCTGTTTTTCGGTGAGAGAGATTCTGGTGGATAAATAATTTATGGTTTTGGAAAGGGTTTGTTTTTGGCCATCAATTTCGGATAATTTTTTTTGCAATTCCTCGATGACTTTTTTCTTATCACTCAGTTCTTCCTCTGAGAGAGCCAAGACCGACGGTAAAGGAAGGGTCAAAACAAGAGAGATTAATAGGGCTGGAAGGAGTAATCGCTTGAAACGCATGCAAGAGAGAGGATACCGATTATCTCTCGCTTATGCAACCGCTGCGGACAGGTGTATCACAATGATGCATTTGCACTGTCACCATCCGTCAATTACAATAGCCTCAAACCGGTGAGAGAAACACAAAAAGACGCACATAGCCTATAAACTAGACTACTATGTGTCTTTTTGTTGGGTGTAGAATAACAATAAAAGACGTTAACACGCATGCTATTCCACATGCGGATCTTTAGGGAGATGCTAAAGAGCGTTGCTGGGTGTTGCAACCCATGCCGGGTATGCCCGTGAAAGCTGGAATGAGAAGAGGTTAAAGGTTTCAGGTTCAAGCTTTTAGTTTTCATTAAGCTGTAACCTAAAAGCTAATACCTATACCCTCAACAAAGGTGGTACCCTGAGTTTGACTCGGCCTTGATACAAGGAGAAGTGCCGCTTTTTTTTGTAGCTAAATTAATAGTAAAGAAAAGGAGAACTATGTTGGATATTCAATACATCCGCGAGTTTGCTGACAAAGTGAAGTTGGCAGCAACCCAAAAAGGATTAAACCCTGAAGTAGTTGACGAAGTGTTGCGCCTAGATGGTAAACGAAGGGAATTGTTGCAAGTTGTGGAGCAGATTCGCTCGCAACGCAACGAGCTTAACACCAAACTCAAAAGTGGTCCGCTGCCGCAACTTGTTGAACAATCGAAAGTATTAAAAAACAAGTTACAAGACCTCGAACCAGAGCTCAAGCAAGTGGAAGCCGCGCTGCATACCCTGCTGCTGCAAGTCCCCAATGTGCCCGGTGAGGATGTGCCCGTTGGTCCCGACGCATCGGGCAACAAGCAAGTGGCCACTTGGGGCGAAAAACCAAACTTTGATTTCACTCCCAAAGATCACATTGAGTTGGGGGTGAATTTGGATATTGTTGATTTTGATCGTGGAGCCAAAGTGGCGGGCTTTAGAGGCTACTTCCTCAAAAATCAAGGCGTGATGATGCACTTGGGCTTAATGCGTTATGCCCTGGACAAGCTAGTGGCCAAGGGTTTCACGCCCATGATTCCGCCCATTGTGGCGCGCAAAGAAGCGTTTGTGAATTCGGGCCATTTCCCTTGGGGTGAGCAAACCGAGGTGTATGCAGTTCAGTCAGATAAAGAAGATCAAACATTTAACGATGACCTGGCACACAATTATCGATTTGCCGAGTTGAACCTGAAATCAGATACGTATTTAGCTGGAACAGCTGAGGTGCCTTTAGTGTCGTATCACGCTAACGAAACTTTGAACGAAGCCGATTTGCCGATGCTCTATGCCGGTTTTTCGCCCTGCTACCGTGCCGAAATTGGCAGCTACGGCAAAGACACCCGGGGGTTTTATCGCGTGCATGAGTTCATGAAAATCGAGCAAGTGGTTTTGTGCAAAGCTGACATGGAAGAATCGCTGTCTTGGCATGAAAAGCTGCGCTCATATGCCGAAGAAATGTTGCAAGAGTTGGGTTTGCCCTATCAAGTGCTGCTCATGTGCACCGGAGATATGGGTGAGCCGCAGGTGAGGAAATATGACATTGAAACCTGGATGCCGGGCAAAGGAGTCTATGGCGAAACCATGTCGGATAGCATTATGAGTGATTTTCAGTCGCGCCGCGCCAACATTCGTTATCGCGCTAAAGATGGGACAATCAAATACGTTCACATGCTGAACAACACTGCTCTGGCTTCACCGCGGATTCTGGTGGCCCTGTGGGAAAACTATCAACAAGCGGATGGCTCTATTGTGATTCCTGAAGTCCTTCAGCCATATGTAGGGTTTGAGCGAATCAATGCGGCTAAGTAATGCTACTCATAGTAAAACAAAAGATTTTAAGCCAACTTAGAGCGTAGTTTTTAGGCGGCTGGTGAGTTACAATGCCTCTGTTTCATGAGGGAGAGTTTTTAAGTTGAGGAGTTTACATGTTTAAAGCATTATCTTCCCTTTTCGACAGCAACGAGCGGATCCTCAAGGAGTATCAGCGCACGGTTGACAAAATTAACGCTCTCGAAAAAGACACCGCCAAGCTTTCGGATGAGGCGATGGCGCAGAAAACGCAAGAATTCAAACAGCGATTAGAAGATGGAGCGAGTTTAGACGACCTGTTGCCCGAAGCTTTTGCGCTGGTGCGCGAAGCCTCTAAGCGCACGCTGAATTTACGCCATTTTGATGTGCAGCTCATGGCTGGTATTGGCTTTCATCAGGGCAAAGTGTCGGAGCAAAAAACGGGGGAGGGAAAAACCTTGTCCGCCACTACGGCCGTGTATCTCAACGCCCTTTCTGGTCGTGGCGTGCATGTGGTCACCGTCAACGACTATTTAGCCCGCCGTGATGCTGGCTGGATGGCCAAGGTCTACCATTTCTTAGGCCTTTCAACCGGAGTTATTTTTTCCGGCAAAGGCGATCAACCGGCCGCAGTCTATGATCCTGAATTTAAGGGAGAGCGTGTGGGTGATGAGCGCCTGGAAAAGTTGCGGCCAGCCTCGCGCAAAGAGGCGTATGCTGCTGATATTACCTATGGCACCAACAATGAATTTGGTTTTGATTATTTGCGCGACAACATGGTGGGGAGTTT
Source organism: uncultured Pseudomonadales bacterium (assembly GCA_964630135.1). Taxonomy (GTDB): domain Bacteria; phylum Patescibacteriota; class Microgenomatia; order UBA1400; family RBG-16-45-19; genus CAYYKL01. Next base: position 3,808 of record CAZVUJ010000104.1, read on the forward strand.
GGAGCGCAAAAATCAGCGCGATCACTACTTCGCCATTATTGACGAAGTTGACTCAATCCTTATCGACGAAGCTCGCACTCCTTTGATTATCTCCGCGCCAGACACTGATCCCACTGATAAATA
>CAZVUJ010000105.1:0-3926 GCA_964630135.1 uncultured Pseudomonadales bacterium
CATGAGAATATTGGCAGATCAGTGCTTATGTCAATGTTTAGAGATGACTTCTAGGCAGAGAACAGCATTTCTTTGACGATGCAACCTTAGGGAATCTAGGGGCGATATGTGCTAGAAATGACGCTGGGATTGTATGTGTGTGTGCTCCGAGATTGGGAGCTTACTTGATTGATGCCGGATTACCAGTAACGATTATCGATAGTGATCCTCGAATACAAGAGGTGTTGCCAGAGCAAACGGTTGTGGCCGATGTGTCTGTTCCCCATAACCCGGTGCTGGAAGCATTGTGCTCTCGTGCAGCAACGGTTGTGATGGATCCACCTTTTAATTTTCCTCCTCAAATAATAGCTGACACTCTCGATCAACTGCTTTCTGAATAAGGCAGAGGACTGATTGTGTTTCCTCGAACTGCCTTTGCCGGAATTGACAAGGAATTGACAACGAGAGGCATGATGAGTACGCCAAGGGATGACATTCGCATTGGCTATGAAAGACCTCCCCGGATCGTTCAAAAGGGAGGAGTCAGCTTGTTTGAAGTTGTCAGAGTTTAGGCGCTGGCAAAGCGAGCTGCCACCTTGTTCCAATTGACCAGGTTCCACCAGGCAGCTACATAGTCAGCTCGGCGGTTTTGGTACTTGAGATAGTAGGCATGTTCCCAGACGTCCAAGCCTAAAATGGGCGTGTGGCCTTGCATCAGCGGCGAATCTTGATTAGCCGTCGAATAGACTTGGAGTTCGCCATTATCGACTACGAGCCACGCCCACCCAGAACCGAACTGATTAAGAGCGGCTTGAGTCAGGGACTCTTTGCATTTCTCGACCGAAGTAAAGCTGGCTTCGATGGCAGTCAGTAGCTCTCCGGCGGGCTGCGCTGCTCCTCCTGGCGTGAGAATGTCCCAGAAAAGGGAATGATTAGCGTGGCCGCCACCGTGATTTTGAATCGCAGTTTTGATGTCCTGGGGTACAGTAGCGAGATCTTTTAAGAGGTCTTCAATGCTAAGTGTCAGTAATTCTGGTTTTCCTTGCAGCGCGGCATTGAGCTTGTCCACATAAGTTTGGTGATGCTTGGCATAGTGGAGTTCCATGGTAAAGGTATCAATGTGGGGCTCGAGCGCGTCAAAGGAATAGGAAAGTGGAGGGAGCGAATACATACAGCTTACCTTTCAATAAATGGGCTTCAGGATTTACACACGGTACTTGTCATTCTCGAGGAGGCATCTGCCAGTTGGCGGAGTGCCTGCATCGGGAATCTATATAATTTGTACCTGGATTCCCGCTTTAAGAGGGAATGACACTGTAACTTCTGGAGCTTCTCTAATAAATATAACTTTTTTGTGACTACCTTTACTGTAGCAGTGATAGCCATCACCTGCAACCAAAGACAAGCAATAAGAACGTAAGCGATGGCACAGGGTTTAACAGGTAACTTAGTAAGTATGGATATACTAGTTTACCTTTAGCGATACTAATTAACCTATTGATATTCTTTTTGAAGTGATGGTAAACACATACTCTATTTGCTTGTCTTGTTAAGCTTGCCACGTTTTATCCTGCAGTTATGTATAAGGAGGCAGTGTGGCCGAGACACATATTATTGGATCTAATACCTGGAGAACAATTCCTGGTTTGGAATTCCCAATACCTGAATCGCTTTTGAAGGTGCCAGTCCCTTCAGGATGTGCAGTTAGAATCACCCGGGGTTTAGAGGGTTTAGGTGGAGGCCTCATGGCACACATTGTTACTTCCGGGCCAATGGATCCTACCCTGAGTAAATACTTAAGAACACTAGAAGGCTTAGGAGTTGTGCCTGTCTTGCGGTGAGTAGTGCCGGCAAGCTCTTGCCAGCACACCGATATTATGAGTTGTTTGGTTTTTTCAATAACCGAGTAACCGTTTCTCTCGATAAGCCAGAGAGTGAGGCCAGTTCTTGATGGGTTAAATGGAGGGTGGCTTTGAAGCTGGGGCCAAAGCGTCTGCGCAACATGCTGATCGTATTTTCGAGTTTTTGGGCTGCACTGCCTTCGGCAATAATCTCGGTGTGCTCGAAATAGCCATCCATGCCGATTAAGAAACGCCGAGAGATGTCGGTAGTTACCGTTGCATGGGATTGAATGAAGTTCAGAGTTTGCTCGCGCTCGGCTCGGTAGACACTCACTGGTTCCAGGGTTTCGAAATAGTAGCGATTGGGCAAACCAGTGACCAACCAGATAAGTGGAAAAATGCCGCCGGGCTTGAGCAAGTTGTGGATATAGGTTTTGCCCGAAGCGGTGATGGCATACATTTTGATGAGGCCGGATTCGAGAAGGTAAGCGCCTTTGGGCTCGCTTTCAGCAGCGACGATGACCTCACCAGCGTCAAAGGTTTGGTGGGTGTGGGTGGTGAAGTAGGCGAGAAGCTCAGGGTCTATGTGCGACATACAGCCTATTATATACTTACCTGTTTGGCTGCCTTGTCTGTTTTTCAAGGAGTTTGGCTTGCGAGTTTTGATGTTGCGTGATGTGTATCACTTGTGTAATCAAATTTTTTTGCTATAGTATGCGTTTGTATATGAGTATACTTAATTATTTGACTCGACCAAGGAGAAAAGAAGAATTAGTCCCTGTAACTTGTTCTTTTCCTGAAGGAGATCCACTCATCGTTAATTTTAGATTGCCCGATCACGCGGCTTTAGCAGCCAGGTTTGGAAACTTTAGTTTGCGAGCAGTTGATTCCAGTGAACCGCCTGTAATTATACCTTCCTTAGAAGGAATGGATCCGACGCCATTAATCGCAAGGTTATCTACTCAAGAAGATCTTCTCATAGTAAGACCCATGGTCAAAAGGGAGCATAATCGTGGAGATGGCAATGTTGGAATAGTCCAAAAGTTGGCAACTGGTTTACAACTTGCAGCAAACCGAATTCAAGAAGCCTTGTAGTGTTACCTTATAAGCAAATTCACCCCAATCCCTAGCAAGACCAATCCGCCAATAATCCCGCTAACTTTTTGATATGCTTGGGTGTGGCTAATAGATTGCAAGGTCACCATAGCCAGCGCAAATATCACCAGATCATCCAGCATAAAAAACGCCAGATATACAAGGATATAGCCATAGTGTGTGAGGCTTGGCAATTGTGCTTGACTCAAGGTGTGGGTGAACACCGCGGGTAAGCCAGCCGAGCAGAGCAACTCGACCACATTTACCGACACGGCCAAGACACTGATTAAGAGCATGGCAATCCAAATCGAATCGGTGTGGGTGATGGCGGTTAATCGCTGCCTCAGTTGTTGCCGCTTTGAGCCTGTGATCACCTTGCACGCCTGCTGTTTCTTGAGCGCGTCTTTCAGGTGGATGGCACCTGATGCGAGTGCCAACAAGCCAATGCTCACTCGAATAAGGGGCAAGAAACCGATAACCAAAAACAGATTCAGCCAGGCAGCCATCAGGGCAAAATAAACCAGAGCCGAGGCCGCGATAAAGGTTAGCCCTAAGATCCAGCGGCGCCTGACATCATTAACTTGAAGCAGCAGACTGATCAAAAACAAGAGCACCCACATGGCGCAGGGATTAAAGCCATCCATGAGCCCCAAGACCACCGAAAGCACGGGTAGCGAAACGCTTTTCAAATCGATTGTGCCTACCAAGGGCAGAGCAACCGGGTTTGATGTTGGAGTTTCCGGGGCAAGCGGGGTGCGTGCTGGCTTGTTTTCCTCCGGCAGGACCGTCGATGCACTGGCGGCAAATGAGGAAAGGGCGGCGATGGCATCGGAGCAGGTATAGGCTTGGCACGACTCAATGGCCACTTGAATTGCTTGAGGTGTGGTGGAGCGGTCAAAGCCAGTGATGCCTTGAGCGCCGATTACCACAAAGGGCACGGCACCCCGTGATTGCTTGTCGACTTGAAGTACTTCCGCAGCTGCCTGGAATAATTCCCGGTTGGCGGCATGG
>CAZVUJ010000106.1:0-3925 GCA_964630135.1 uncultured Pseudomonadales bacterium
TGAAAACTAAAAAAAAACCCGACTCTAGCAACCGTTTAGGTTACATTAACTAAGAATCTGCATCAATAGGACATTCTTTTCTGAGAGAGCTATATCTTAAGAAGATAAAAATGACCCTCCCCGCAGCAAGCTACGGGGCATCATCATGCCTTTGATGTCATTCCGGTAAAGACACGATTAAGTAGTCTTGTCCGGAATCTTAGTTGTAGGTTTGTGGTAGGGTAGGATTCCCGCATTCGCGGGAATGACACTGCATAACTCCTGTCCTGCGATGGTATTCAGAATGAAAACGGGTTTGGCCGATCGGAGGCAGGCGCGGCTTCAGGGAAACTCTGATCTTCGAGATCGGCTACCGTTTGCAGTGATTCGGTTTTTTCCAAGGTGTTCATATCATCTCCCGATAACTCCGTCACCTCAGCATCAATCTCGCCCAGCGTTTCGGGATAGGATGCATATTGCACATTCAGCGTAATTTTGGCTTCCTGCTTTACTTCTGTCTCCAGAGCAAAGGGATCAATCATCAGTGTTTGATTCACCACGGCCAGTTGAGATAAGGGGGCCATTGACTCAATCTTTTCATAAAAAGCCTGGATGGCCTCAAACTCTCCCTCCACCACCAACGCTACCACCATTTCTTGTGTTCCCGTCTCATCCTCGATTGGCTCTGAAGAAATCTCAGCCGATTCGGTGGCCAGTTGCCCCGGATTAAACTCATATTCGCGCATGACAACCTCGGTGTCGAGCGAAAACGACTCCAGCAGCGTTAAGAGTTCCAATACCGGCTTGCGCCGCGGCAGGACATATTCCAGTGACTGCAACCGAGCATCCAGTTGATCAGCCGAAATCTGCGATAGGCTCAAGCGTTTGGTTTGGAGCTTGTCTAGATCAGCTGACACTTCTTGTTTTTGCTCCCGAATCGCCCAGACATCACTTGCTTGCGGAATTACCACCAGACCAAACGAAACCAGGCAAAACACAATCGTAAACCCCGGCAACAACCAGACGTTTCTGCGTTTTTTAAGGGTAACAAAAAGATCGGTTGAGTTCATTGTTCTCCCTCTGCTTGAGCAGGCGCAAGCACAAAGGTCGTTTCAAAATGATAGATAGCGTCTTCACTCCGGTTAATCGAGGCAAATCCAACTTTTTGAAAGGTGACCTCAGCCATAAGGTCGTCAACCACATCAAGATAGGCATTCATAGCATAAACATCACTTGCCTCTCCTTTAAGGATGATGCTCGTTTCGTTTTCACCCCAGGCTGTTTCGGTGAGTGTTACACCCTCGGGCACAGCTGCATAGAGCTTCAAAAAGAGCTTGCGCGTATCCCGAAACTGAGCAAAATAGGCAGCAATTAAGTCGAGCTTCTGCTTTACCAGCTCTTGCTTAATTTGCACTGGCCGCAAGGCTTCTAGTTGTTGTTTTTCAGTGCTAACTTTTGCTTCCAGTTTTTTTAGCTGGCTTCTTTCGAGGGCTCTATAGGAAACCACCGCAGCCAAAAACAAACCATAGGCCACCAAAACTACGAGAGCAATCGCTTGAATTTTGGCAAACAAGATCTTTTGCTGCTTAAGCTTGTGATGACGCGCCCGAACTAAATTAATCCTGGCTCTGGAAGTAGTGCCTGCCATGCATCATTCCTCATCTCGCAAAACTAATCCTAAAGGAATGGTGTAGACGGCAATGTCTTGAGGTAACTGCAAGTTTCTGCCCACATTCCAACCTTCGAGTGGCTGGGCAAGACTAACCTCATAGCCAAACCGCTCACTCAGTAAGGCCTGCAAGCCAGGCAAATAGGCAGAGCCTCCGGTCATCACAATGGAGCGCACACTACTTCTTTGGGCTGAGGTTGAATAATAATGAATCGCTTTTTTGATTTCATTAATAATGATCTCTACCACCGGAGTCAGCACTTGAGCAATTTTGCCTTCAAACTGAGCCGGATCGAGGCCATGAGCTCTTTTGTATTCCTCTGCCTGGGTCAAAGAAAGACCCAAGCCTTTCTCGATGGAGCGGGAGAGCGCGGCGCCGCCAGTGGGCACGGCATAGGAAAGCACCACCACCCCTTGCTCTACAATCAGCAATTCCGTGGATGAGTGCCCGAGGTTGCAGACAATAACCGCGCCATCAGACGCACCCAAGCGCGTGCTCAAACAACGGTAGGCAGCCAGCATACCGGTTTCGACTCCCAGCACATCCAAACCGGCCAAGTTATAGAGCGCCACCATTTGCTCTACATCTGCCTTCTTGGCGGCCACTAAGAGCACTTTCATTTTTTCACCCACCGAGCCTTTTTGGGGCCGATAAAGAATATCGTATTCCAGGTTATAGTCTTTCAGATCTCCGGGAATATATTGCTCGGCCTCCCAATGAATCGAAGAAGCCAGTTCCGCATCGGTTAAATACGGCAGCGAGATAACCGTGGTTGATGCCAACGACTCGGGAATACTGGCATAGCACTCGTTGGTTTTGATAGCCACACTCTGCAGAGCCTGGCTTATACTTTCAGCCAGGTTTCTGAATCGAGCCGGTTCATTGGGCAAAAATTGCCCGGTGGGGTTGGGAACAGAGCCAATAGCTTTAAGTTCGGGTGCACTGCCTCCTCGAGCTACTTGCACCACTTTAAGAGCATGAGTTCCAATATCGATTCCAACAGCATCACTCATAGGCAGGATAATCCTTAAAAAATGCTTTGCTATGGACTAGCACTTATTTCACCAGCACTATAGACAGCGTAATCGAAAATTGAGGGGGCCATGGGGTAGCCTTCAGTCACCCTAATTGCCCGTGACTGGTCATCGAGGCTTGAAGCACGACTGGTTATATCAACTCCTTGTTGTGGAAACCCATTGCCTCCACTGACTCTAATATCGGAGTTCGCATATAACAACTTTATTCTGGCGCTAACTGGTTGACCCGCACCTTGATTGGTCGGGATATCCGCAGATGCCATTTGAACACCATTGACTTGAGCGATTGTGACAGGTCCATCATTAAATCCATTACCAGATTTTCTTGATTGACATGGATCGTAGGCCGATCTCTTAACATAATAGTCCGAACCATTTCGATAAAAGACGGCCGCAACAATTGCGGTTGCGTTGTTCTGACAACTAGCACCATTTCCTCCCTGCCAACTCACTTGAATGTCAGACTGGCCATACCCTTGAAGGTTCACTTCCACCGTTTCACCCGCATTTTTTTCATCTGTTTCCAGGGTTGTTAAATATGTTGTGGTTGCCTCATACGTTTCACTCCCAATTGTGCCTGCATGCGTGCCTGCTGGCGGTGGAGTTGGATTTCCCAAAATCCGCTCAATAATCGTTTCAGCGCTTTCAAACGCTGAGGTCGATTGTTCTTCGTTGGTGGAGATGGCGATTTCACTAGCCGTGCGCGAGGCCAAAGCCACGGCAATCGTCATCACCACAATGGTCGCCAGCAACACCAGCAACCCAACTTGACCTTTTCGGCTCTTAAAAGCATCCATATATTCATTAAAGGCTATTCGCGTATCCAAGTCAAGAAATGGTTTAGCTAATTGTTCACCTTATTGCGCATCATGACACTAGTATAGAATTTTGTAGTAACTGTTCGAGATGCCCGCGCACCACCGTTATACTCGAGGACGAATTCAATTTTGACTTTATCCCGTCTGTCATCCGGCTCGTTAACACACTGTATGGTTAAAGTGCTGACATTGACTTCTGAACCTGTGATTGTTCTCCAGGTGCCTGATTCTCTAATCCTTAGCTCTGTGCCATTTATTTCAATCCTGGCCGGTTGACTTGAATCGCTCACTTGGAAAGTGATTTGATTGCTGTTGCAACTGTCTATGCCAATTCCTTTCCTGATCGTCCTTTCTATCGCTACTAGCGCAGCATCTCCATTATTTTTAACTCGGGTAATGGCCTCAGCCTTAGCCGCCCCCA
>CAZVUJ010000107.1:0-3917 GCA_964630135.1 uncultured Pseudomonadales bacterium
CTTGCTCGAGTCAATAGGCGATGGTATACTTCGGGCTGGTAAGTAAGGAGTCGACAGTTGGCCTGGGTTGAAACTTCCTTTTTCAATAATAGTGACTACACCATAAGGCTCTCAAATAAATGTAGAGATTAAGAGCAGGGGAACCTATGAAACAAGCAGAAAAAACAATCTATGAAGTAACGGTCGTTATGCCTGCGGCTGGCGAAGGGGCAAAAGTTGAGGATGTTCTGGAGGCGGTTGAAAAACTGTTTTCCAAACTGTCGATTGATATGGTTTCGGATGAATCTTGGGGCGAGAAAATGTTTGCCTATTTACTCAAGAAACACGACAAAGGCACCTATTATCACTACCTTGTTAACGCCACTCACGAGGCTTCTTTGGAATTGAACAAGCAGATTAAACACGTGACTGGTGTGTTGCGTTGGCTTATTGTCAAAGCGGACAAAAGAGTGCCAACCCCTGCTAAAACAGTTTAAGGAATAGAAATTTTTGCTTGTAAGGAGGTTTTCTCATGTCCGCCCGATCGCTCAATCGAGTTTTGCTTATTGGTAATTTAACCCGCGATCCTGAATTGCGCTACACCCCTCAAGGTACGGCAGTGACTACGTTTGGACTTGCGACCAATCGTTCGTGGTCGCCTTCAGACGGTGGCCCCCGCCAAGAAGAAACCGAATATCACCGCATTGTAGCCTGGGCAAAACTGGCGGAAATTTGCTCCCAACTCCTCTATAAAGGCCGCAAGGTCTATGTCGAAGGCCGCTTGCAAACGAGGAAATGGACCACCCAAGACGGCTTGGAGCGCGAAACGACTGAGGTTGTTATCGACAATATGATTGCGCTGGGCGCACCCAAAGGTGGAGCGCAGACGGGGGATGAAGAAGCCTACTATGCCGATGAAGCGTCTGCTGCTGCACCTCAACCGGCACCTGCTGCTAACCCCTCTGCTGCAACGACGCCGCCGGCCAGTTCGAACGCCAGTCCTGCACCTCAAAGCCAAAAACCAAATGAGGATGTAAATATCGACGATATACCTTTCTAGGAGGGGATTTTATATCGACGGTATTTCGTTTTAATCATAAAATAAGGAAAATGTATGGCATATCAATCAGTTAAGCGCTTAGCTCCCCTTGAAGTTCCGGCTGGCTTTGTGCCCAGTTACAAAAACGCGCAAGCACTCAAAATCTTTTTGACGGGCAAGGGCAAGATTATTGGTCGATCTCGTACCCTGTTTGGGGAAAAACAGCAACGACTGTTGACACGCGAAATCAAGCGCGCCCGTCACCTGGGGCTTTTGCCCTATGTGACCGTGGTTAAATAACTTATTCCAAAAACAACAACATACTAGCCTCAATTCCGAAATAACGACTCAAGAAATTGTCATTCCCTGGTTTAACCAGGGAATCCAAAAAGTATGGGCATAGATCCCCGATGCATCGAGTCTGACTCGATCCTCGAGGATGACACAAAGAACAGATGCTTTAATTGGCTTAGAGAAACTTTTAGGGGCTTGCGATTGCCGTGCAAGAAAATGGTATAGTAGACAAGTTCTTATTAATTTGAAAAAGCGTATACCTCTTATGCCCGAAACTGGCCTTACCCCTCAATCAGCAAACAATTCACCAGCAGCGCTTGTTATCAAAAAGAAACGGATTCCTTTGCGCTGGCTACAGCGACTAGTGATTGGGTTAGTGCTGATTACTCTAGGTGCGGGTTTTGGCTATCAGGCTGGCCAGGGAAAACTCCCCTTGGGTTTAAGCAAATATATTCCCTTTGAGGCGTTTGCTTCACCCCGGCCATTATCCAAAGACAACTTAGACTTTAGTTTGTTCTGGGAAGTGTGGGAAACGCTGGAGCGCGATCACATCGACCCCGACAAAATTGATGCGCAAACCATGATTTATGGTGCCATTGAAGGCATGACGGCCTCTGTCGGTGATCCCTACACCGTCTTTCTGCCGCCCAAGGAAAATCAGCGCTCAAAAGATGATTTGGACGGCGCTTTTGAGGGTGTGGGGATTCAATTGGGCTACAAAAAAGATACGGTTGCCGTTATGGCTCCGCTTGAGGGCATGCCTGCTTCCAAACAAGATGTTAAAGCCGGAGATTTGATCTTAAACATCAAAGACGAAAAACAAAACGTCGATCAAGATACCGTAGGCATGACGTTGCAGGAAGCAGTTCTCTTGATCCGCGGCCCCAAAGGCACGGCCGTCACCCTCACGTTGTATCGAGAAGGCAAAGGCACCTTTGAGGTTTCCATTGTCCGCGATACGATCACCGTGCCTTCAGTAGATATGACGGTGGGCAGCGTGGTTGAGGGTAAGTGGCAAGAGGATGGCAATGGGTCAGTGGCCTGGCTCAAACTCAACCGGTTTGGTGAGCGCACCTATGAAGAATGGGCGGATGCTGTCTTTGCGATAACTTCCAAAAACAATCAGATTAAAGGTTTGGTGTTAGACTTGCGCAACAATCCCGGCGGCTACTTGCTGGGGGCAGTTGATTTTGCCAGTGAATTTATTGGCGAGGGTGTGATTGTCAAACAACAAAACCGGTTTACGACGCAAGAATACACCGTTTCTAAAAAAGGCAAACTTTTGGGAATTCCCATGACGGTCCTTATTAACGGTGGCTCAGCTTCGGCCAGCGAAATTTTGGCAGGTGCTTTACGCGACCGCTTAGGGGTTAAACTGGTCGGTGAGCGGTCGTTTGGCAAAGGCACGGTGCAGGAGGCTAAAGATTTGACCGGTGGGGCTGGGTTGCACGTGACTACATCTCGCTGGCTCTTGCCCTCGGGCACCTGGATTCATGAGGACGGCCTGAAACCTGACGTGGAAATTGCCGCCGATGCGCCGGAAGCCACTGCCTCCGGAGAGCTTATTGATATTCAGTTGGTTAAGGCAGTGACCACCCTTGAAGACCAGCTGAGATAACAGGGCTTACCCACTTTACTTGTGTCACTATTCAATTCTTAGGTTATTCTTAAGTTTCTTGGATATACTAGTTCTTGCTGATTCGAGGCCCATCTATTCAGCAAGGACAGAACGAGAGAAACGGGACAATGCGAACTATGGTAAACGAAGCGCCAAAGAACCGATTTAGCCCATCAAGTTTCCTGATTGGAGGTTTGGTGGGCTTGCTGGTGGCAGGTTCGGCGGTGACGGGAGCCGCACTGGACCGTATCATGGGATTGCCTTTTCTGGATAAAGTCATTCCGCGCTCACTGGAGGCGACCTCCAGCCTCTCTAATGCCATTGGCCAAACAACCCAAATTCTGCGCGAAGACTCGGCCGTAATTAATGTCGCCGAAAAAGCCTCTCCGGCTGTCCTCACCGTTTCCATCCGCCAGCAGCGGGTGATTCAGCAATTTAATCCTTTCCAAGATCCGTTCGGGTTTTTTGGTTTTGGGCAACAAGGCCAATCTCAGGAATCAGAAACCATTGAGCAAGACATCGGCACTGGTTTTGTGGTCGATGGCAAACAGGGTTTGATTGTGACCAACAAGCACGTGGTGAGTGGTGGTGAAGCTGAATACAAAGTCATCACCAAGGACGACAAAGAATACGAAATCAAACAGATTTATCGCGACCCGACCAACGATTTAGCCATTATCAAAGTTGAGGCTGAGCTGCCTTCGCTAGAACTCGGGAATTCGGATGACCTCAAAGTGGGGCAATTCGTGGTGGCTATCGGCACTGCCCTGGGGGAATTTCGCCATACCGTAACTACGGGAGTCATTTCTGGCTTGGGTCGAGGCATCACCGCCGGTTCGGTCTTTGAAGGTGGTGGCGAAGAGATTGACAATGTCATTCAAACCGATGCGGCCATTAACCCGGGCAACAGCGGCGGCCCCTTGCTCAATAGTTCCGGTCAGGTGATTGGAGTGAATGTGGCGGTGGCAGGTAACGCTCAAAACATCG
>CAZVUJ010000108.1:0-3880 GCA_964630135.1 uncultured Pseudomonadales bacterium
CCACTAAAGGTTTGTTAATTTCTTTGATATTAAGAATCTGCCTTATTCCCTCGGAACCATACCTAGGACCTGGGAAAAACTTTAAAACTTCATCCGGTAATTCTATGTTTTTGAGACGTACTTTTTCCATCTCATACGCAGTGCCAAGCCCGTCTCCCGCAGCTACACTAAATAACCCCGCAAATCCGATCTCTTCAACTTGAGCGATCTCGGATGAAAATGCTACTGTAACCTCACCTTCTGCCTCGCTTTTTTCATTAACAGAAATAACTTCACCCTTATATAGTCCAGGATGAGGGCCAAATAGACAATGAACTTTAGGGGTATAGGTTCCCACCGAAGTTTGAATCGTGCCGATGGTAACACCAGTTATCATATCATCTGCCGCCTGAAGCAAAGTCTTATTTGAATTGGGCATGAGCCTAATATCATAGGTGAGTCTAATGTTATTTGTCCAGCCTTTTTGTTTACTTTTTTTAATATGATTAGTTTGTTTATCTTTCTTCATAAGCTTCATAAGCCAAAAGATACCAACAAAAAAATCAAAAGCAATGTCAATCAAACAAATAATAATCGTCACTGAAAATTACTAATTTGTGTGTTATATTTGTCCCATTAATCAATCATAAATCTCATCATCATCAATTATGGAAATGTTTGACAGACCACTAAAACACACAGAGGTATTTAACAGACCTAATCCTTATGATTTAATCACAATCACAGCTACTTTTGATGACACAGAAATAAAGCCTCCTCCAAAAACCTACTTTCCTGCCTATGATCCGGAGCGACTTACTCCAAGCTTATGGTGATCAACTGCTTTTTGTTGGACTAACTGGATCACGGGCAACACATCAGAAACCAGACGCCGATCTCGACGTACTTGCAATAGTTGATGAAGAGGCTGATGGTGACGTTGTGAATTTTTATGGAGACCTTAAAATTGTCTCTGCCTCAGGTATCAGAACTTTCATGGAGCACGGTTATCAGCTGGTCGGTACCCAAGTAAGAAAAGCAGTACCCCTGTTTGAAAAGGAAAATGGCATAATAGATCCATTTCGAGAAATAAAACCTCAAGCAGAAAAGGCGCTACCTTTCCTTGTGGCAAAATCTCACTTTAACGAACAAACAGCGGATATTCTACACCTAACAAGTAATAAATGTCGAGCAATCTTAATGCATCAGCTTGGGTACGTCAATGAAGCATTTGAGCAACTAAATGGACGAAGCCAAGATGAAACTTTTTCAGCTATTGAGACCGCTAGCAGCGGTCTACAAACATATGCTGAACTAGCTCGATATTATGCCAATCTTGGACTTAACCGCATGTTTCATTCAATATCGGAAATGCTACAAGCGATTCATATTCAAAGAGAAGGAGACGTAGCTGACGTAGAAGATCTTATAGCATGGTCATTGCGAGAAGTGCCAGGAGCGGGAGCAATTTTCCAACAAACTCATCAAGCGCGCATTGAATGCTATAAGCAAGGTCGATTACTACTTGATGCTGAATTTGAGTTGATAAGAGAAGGAGTGCGGCGTCAAAATAGTGAGATTGAACCCCTCATTAAAGGATAAGTCGGTTTCGACATTATCATTGATTTATTTTGAATCTCGCTAGTCATATCAGTTAATAAATATCAAACTGACAACTAATATAGAAGGACGTAAAAACATTCATCTTGATAATGGGGCGGAAGATTCTGTTCCTCAGGTAGAACTTGATATTGACCAGCTTTATGTGCTCGAAAGTATGTATTTGTCTTTTGATTTACTAAGACGAATGCCAATCATGGTTGCCGCAGGACAAAATATTGTAAACTCAATTGCTTTAGACACCGCCACTTCACGTGATATGGGTGATTTTGATAATGCAATCGAGCGAAGAATAGCTTCTGGTTGGTATGATGGGGCGCCTCAATGCAAAGAACTATTATTAACCTCGGCAAACCGTAAGGCGCTATACTCGCAACTACGTCCAGAACAAATTTCCTCATTGAGGATAGATATTGAATATATTAGAGAAAGAGCCAAAGAAGATTTTGCCTCCAGCAGACGTCAACAAATTGATCAGGCGCCTCTAAGGCCGTTTGAGCACTATAAAAATATCGGGTTCTCGCTAGAGATCAATTCGGATTATTTTGATGAGCTGAGAGGTTATATTGCGACACAACCTGAAGAACCTTTGCTGCCTAGGATCAATAATGCAAAAGCTCTGGGGAATAGGTCGGTAGCGCCGGCTTCCACCACTTGGATCGCAGTGGGTCATGATCTGTTGGACCATGGTGTATTTTTTAAACTGATTGAAGATGGTGGCATCACAAAAAAATATCGCAAATTACTTGATAAATTAGGCAATCCCTTAGAAACCGATATCTTTAGCTATAAAGCAGAGGTTTTGTCAACAATCATGTTTGGTTGGAGAGATTCCCACTTTGATTACACGCATCACGCGCTAGAGCATGATGCAGAGGAAATGCGGCAATTGTTGCTTGCGGGCATCAATAAAATCAATGTTTCGGACAATGTTCTCTCAGCTATGGGAATATTGAGTAGCATTAACCCTCAAAGCATTGAGGAACAAAGAATGAGCGCAGTTTGGAATGGCGAGCTTCTCATGCTTGATTTTACTCAAAAAAGAAAGTATGGACCTATCTACGAGCTTGATCCAGCAAACAACCATGCGCCGGTTGGTGAGTTCAATTTCAGAGATCCGGAATTTGTTGCATTTGTTGTTGAGTGTGTGGCTATTTTGCTTGAAAATGAAGACCTAATAGAAACGGCTGCTCTTAATGCCTCACTAATTACTGAGCAATATCTAAGAGATGTTTTGAATGAGCCGACTCTGATAGGCGCGCCATTGACGATAAAACCACAAGAGCTCTTACTTCCTCTCGATATGAATCGAATCACCTTAACAAAAGATGTTCAAAATTGGTTTGGTCGTAACCTGTGGCATTCAGTTGACTGGAGAGAGCGAGTGCAGCCTCCTAATAAAGCTCAGTCCTTAAAGCGAAATTTTTCATGAATCCCCCAATAATTAAGCTCATTTTTATACATAAGCCACGCTTCATGGGCATCGCATGAGATTGGGGGTTCGTGTTTTATACTTGTTTCAATTTGACCCTTAATTTCTTCTGTTTTTGCCTCTGTGGACATTCTAGCCAAAGTGCAGTGAGGGATTGGCGCCAGATATTCGCCTTCGTAGGGTTTGATTTGCGGATATTTCGTAGCCAAATTTTGTGATATTTTTGTAAATTTACTTCCGTTTGTTGGGGCAAGATAGACAACTAAAGGAAAATTTTCTATTTTATTCAGTTGATATGTGAACTTATTTACCTTTTTAAAAAAATGAGTAAGCTGTGTGATGGTTGAATCACCAATCTCTGAAGGATGAAGGAACGGGAAAAAAAGAGTGATATGTGCAGGCATACCCCTTTTTGCAGAATCTTGATACTCGACTCTCCATTTATTCACTGATTCGCTTGCTTCAACAACTGGAATTAGCAGCGTGCTTTGAATATATCTCATTATCGAATGATAACAAAAAAAATTGTTATGTTTCTCATACGAATTGACTTCGTTGGGTTCGAATCCCGTCAGTCACCCCATTTAAATTACTTCACTTGTGTCGGGGGGCATGCAAGATGTCAATTGTTCCCTCTCTTTCATCTTCGTCCCTGACACACCGGCCGGAGAGTGTCCAAGCTTGTCTTTGCAAGGTGTTGTAGGTAAAATTACATGAGTATTTCCAACCTTTCAAATACCATGCCTGCAATTCAAGACAGAACAACACTTTATAACATCGATGGCTTGACGATCCTTCCCATTCCCCCAAGCATTAGCGAAAAGTTGCCATCGCGCGGCATTGTGATGG
>CAZVUJ010000109.1:0-3872 GCA_964630135.1 uncultured Pseudomonadales bacterium
AATTTAAGAATTAGATATTTATCTGTGTGGCTGATAACGATAAATGACTTGATTAGCTCTAGTGCTTCCTCATCCAAACTTGTTGTCACATAATAGTCCGCGCCGGCAGCAATTTTTTGCTCAATTGCCCCCCCAATCGGCCAGCCCCGACGGTTAGTTTGGTAGAGAAACGCCGTGTCACCGCCATAGGGCGCAATCACCAAAGCATCCGGCTCAGTCAGCGCATCGACAGCTCTGCCCGCTTCAACAATTGAAGGGTTATTGATGTTGAAAAAGCCTTTGACTTCGTACCAGGAGAACGCAAGCATACATGCAACCGAAATCAAGGCTAAACTTATTGATTGCACTGATCTCATCACCAAAAGTTTAATAAGGCCCACAGTCACTACCACAGCTACATAGGGCACGATAATCACTTGATAATAATCGTGCTGTACATTACCCGTGGCAAAAACCGTTAGATACGCAAGTGACCCAAACAGGCTGCCGTACATAAACAGGTCTAAATCAGAGTAGTGTGCTAGCCAAGCAAACAGGTCTTTTGGTTTAAAGCGCGCAACAAGCTGGTGAATGCTTACAATCAAGCCCGATTGATGTTTAGTTGCGCTTGTTTGACTTGCACCTAGTAACCCAAGCCCAAACGGAACTAATCCCCACTACCCTAGCATCAAACGGCCCATGCGGTCGGCAAAAAGCCACCGAAACCATGCGGGTCGCAAACGAATGCCATTACCATTAAATAGCCACCGATTGGCGGGAATTCCTTGTGGGAAGTTTTGGATCCAGGCTCTCCACAACCCCAGGGGCAAAAGCATGCAAACAAGTGCCACAACGTGAGTTGGCTGCATCGGCCAACGAATACCTTTGCGCTTCAAAGCAATTAAGAGTAAGGGCAGCCAGAAAAAAAGCGCCACTGGCTTGAGCAGGAGTGCAAGTGCTGCCGAAATCACACCCAAGACTAACAGTATTTTGTCCTCGGTGTAGATATAACGAACCAGCAGCCATGAAGCAAGGAGCGTGAAAAAGACTAACGGCACTTCAGGCAAAATCGCCTGGGAATAAAAGAGATTAAACGGCAGCAGCGCTAAAATGGCCGCAGATACGAGCGGCAGATAGGTAAAAGCACCAGGAAGTTTACTCTTTTCGACCAACGTTTTAGACAGCAAATACAACAAGAGGATTGAACCTAAAGAGAATTTCACCGAAACCAAACGCATAAACAACGCGAGGTCGATATGAGTGAAAGGAGAGGTTACCTCATATGCGGCTGCTGTCAGCGCATTAATCACCGGAAACTCCACCATGCGCCATCCTTGAGGATTATCAAGCCCATTGGGAATAGAAGACAGATCGTGGAATTGTGGGTGCAGTAAGTCTATGCCATGCTTTACATATTCTCGAGTCACTGAAGCAGTGTCTGCTTGCCGCCATGAATGCCAGTCAGCCAAGGGTGAGTTAACTCGATAAAGCCGCAGGCAAAAACCCACAAGCACAATAGCAATGAGTAACCCTAGCTCAATTTTGTTAGCTTGCAATCCATTCTTTTTCACTGCACGCTCTTTTTGGACTTAATCGTTATAACACTCACCGCTACTGCAATCCCTGAAAGCGCCCAATAGGTTTCGGCAACTTTGGAAGCCGTGAAGACATCGATATAGGCCGCATTGATAAGCAACCCCACAGAGGCGGCCACAAAACCAGCCAGATACGCTTTAATCACGAGATCTTTACTGGCAAAAACAGCCTTGAGTGAAATTGCCATTACGACCAGTACAATCCCAAAGAAACTAACAAAGCCCAAAATGCCTGTTTCCCCCAGTGAGCGCAAAAACTCATTATCTGTCGACTCAGCTTCGGTGAATTGCCCCACTTCTTCTTTCGTGAGCGTCGAATAACCACTACCCAGAAGCGGATTAGTCTTTAAGCCCGCCAGAGCGCGAGGCCAGAGGGTGTCATAGCGAATAGCAGCTGATAAACCATGCGTATAGGCTGCATCGGAATAGGTTCGGTCTTGTAGCACAAACTCCCCGGTTTCTCTACCTTGTTCATCTACGACAGGCACAGGAAGGGGAATATTTTCATATACATCGGGCGGTAATTCATCTCCTGAGGAATCGGTGCGAGGATCAACAGGTGTAGGGGGTTCGTCGGTCACACTCGTGACCTTTGATAATTCACTCACGCTTAGGTAGTGCTGGGTCGCATCGATGCCCGGGTTGTAGATGCCAAACTTAGGATGAAAATTTTCCCGGAAACTGATAAGGTTTTTGACACCTGGCACCTGCTCGAAGCGGTCAATAAAATCACTGGAATACAAAGCTAAAGCCAAGGAAAATACACCTACAACTCCCCAATAGACCAAGGTTTTGGCTAGATTTTTTGATAATATCCAGTAACTGAATAACAAGATATGAAAGGCGGCTAAAAAGGCCAAAAAAGAAGTTCTTGAGGCCGTGAGAATAAGCAGGTAATAGCCCAATCCAAATGAAACAAAGCCACCCACTTTAAGCAGCTTGTTTTTAGCAAACAAGGCAACGGCTAGCGCAATGGTAATCATCATCATGGCGAAAGCAGCCGCGTCATAGTGCCCCCCGAAGGTGCTTGGCACCCGGGCGTGTTCGGTCAGATATAATCGCCAACCCTTGGCAAACTCTCGATTCATGGTTGAATACACTGGCCAATAGAGAAATTTTTGCCCGAAACCATAGAGGGCAACTAATCCCATAATTACTAACAGAGAGAGGATATAGGTTTTGGCACTCTTAAGCGATTTGATCGCAGCAAAAAATATGAAAAAAAGACTGAAATACTCAATCCGGCGCACAAAATGCAGCGCAATCTTTGCAATATGAATGCTACTAAGCGGCACGGTTTTAGTGATAAAGAGTGCGCTCAGCACTGACAAAAACCCAACGATCACATACATCAGCACTGCCTTGGTAACAAGCGGATGCAGGCTGACTTTTTTGCGCCACCACTGAATCACAAACAAGAGAGCCGCACTAAGGATCAAAAAATCTTCCAAGCGGATGCGCACGATGTAGCCAGGAATGGCGTCAAGCAGCGGTAACTTAGGAAACAAGGGTATAAAGGCCAAGAGAATTCCGGCTACTATTCCCAGCCCATGCCGATCAAACCAGTGAATAAATTTCTGCATACAGGTTTTTGCGCTCTCTGTTGCCTACTATACCAAAGATTATAACCCTTAGCAGTGCGGCAAGTCGCAACACCCATCGAGCTAAAGGCTTATTAAACCCGGCAAAGTGTTTGTTAATGAGATACTTAAGCCCGATAAATTCTCCCCTTAAAGAAGTTTTTGATGAAGAGCTGGCTTGACCGATATGCGTTATTTGAGGCTTAGCAAAGTAATCTATGCCATACCCCGCTTGGTGCAGCCTATAGCACAACTCGACATCTTCTCCGTACATGAATATCTCGGGATCAAAGCCGCCAAATTCTATAAATACATTTTTCCGGATTAAAAAAGCCGTGCCTCCAATCCAACCAACTTGATGATCGTAGTTGAAATATGTGGGATTTCGATGTTGGTATGAAACAACAAATGAATGAAGCAGAGGTAAATCATCAATGCCTGTAGCCCACAGCAACAAACTGGAAACGGAGGGAAGTGCACCCCCTTGCGGTTGCAAGGTGCCATCAGGATTAAGTAAGGTGCATGAAGCAACCGTTGTTCTGTGTTGTTTCACCTGTTTGAAAAGAAGTCTGAGAGAGTCTTTTTTAAGCAGGGTGTCCGAATTTAAAAAGAAGAGATACTCACCACTTGCTCGAAGTGCTGCTAGATTATTGGCCACACCAAAGCCCAGATTGGTTTTATTAATGATCGCGGTAATTTCTGGATACTTTTCATTAAT
>CAZVUJ010000110.1:0-3871 GCA_964630135.1 uncultured Pseudomonadales bacterium
AGGCCACATCAGGTGGTAAGAAAACGTCGGTAAGCTGTTAGATTGATGCAAAGTGGCAGGGAGTGAGTTCGCTCACTCCCTTTCCTATTGCGGATAACGTTATCTGTGCGCATGACATACCTTGCTATAAAACATACCCATGCCGCTCTGGCGGTTCTAAGTATTGTCCTCTTCGCTTTAAGAGCGGTTTTATCAATTTGTCATGGCAAGGTGCTATCTCGACCTATTAAATTGGCAATGCATTTAATTGATACAGTGCTTTTCGGATTGGGCTGCCTGCTGCTTTATATTTTGTCAATTAACCCCTTTGTAACGCCTTGGCTAATCACCAAGCTGATAACAATCGTTATTTACATACTTATCGGGTTATTGCTTATGAGAAGCAAGAGCAAACCAGTCAAAGTAATGTCTTTTCTCCTGTGCTGTGTGTTAGCTATATTCATATTTTCAGTTGCGCTATCGAAAAATCCACAGGGCTTTCTTTATTAAGCCTATAGCGTTCTGATTTACCTCCTATTGGGTATGTACACCCCTAGAGAGAATTGAGACGATGCACTCGATACTTCATGAGGGTGCACAAATGATCACTGATCGAATCGACGCTATTACCAAGATTCCTGAATCCTACCGATTCGCGACGCTGCCTGCACCCAAAAGTGTGAAAATTGAAATATCGCCTCGGTGTAATTACCGATGCGGATTCTGTGCGTTACGGAACCGTGAGGTTCAACCCAAATGGGATATGGATCTGGGTCTCTTTAAGCGAATTACAAAAGAGATGAGAGATGCTGGTGTGGAAGAAATCGGCGTTTTCTACTTAGGTGAGTCGTTCATGGCGCCCAACTTGCTGGTCGACTGTATTCGATACCTGAAGCAGGAAATAGGTATGCCCTATGTATTTCTCACGTCAAATGCATCTATGGCTTTTCCTGAAGCCGTGGAAGAGTGTATGAAGGCTGGACTAGATTCCTTGAAGTGGTCGTGTAATGCAGCTGATGAAGAGCAGTTCGAAGAGATTATGGGGGTATCCAAAAAGCTGTTCCATCGTGCCTACGATAACATTGGCGCCGCATGGAAAATCCGCGAAGCGGGGGGGTACAAGACTGGGTTGTATGCTTCTTCCATCAAATATGATGGGGAACAGCAAAAGCTTATGGAAGATCTCATCGCAGAGAAGGTGACGCCCTTTGTTGATCAGCATTACTGGTTGCCTTTGTACTCGATGGGCGCCTTCGCAACACAGCGAGAAGAAGAATTGGGTTATAAACCAACGGCAGGCAATCAGGGCCGGTTGGGCAACCTTCGGGAACCATTGCCTTGCTGGTCAGCATTTACCGAGGGCCATGTTACAGCCGAAGGTAAATTGTCTGCATGCTGTTTTGATGCCACAGCCAACTGGACGATGGGAGATTTGAATAACGTATCGTTTATGGAAGCATGGAATTCTCCAGAATTTGTAAAGCTACGAGAAGCTCATCTTCGCCGTGATGTAACAGGCACGGTTTGCGAGAAGTGCATCGCTTACTAATTCAATTTGGTTATTGGTAAACTCGTATGGGGTCTTGGGGTTGTCCGCACGAAATAAAAGGTGTTTGTACAAAAGTGAATGGCCTGCCCTGCGACCCCGGGATGAAAGGGTGTGTCTTGGCGGGTAAATACGTCTTTGCAAACGCAGAGTCTAAAAATGAACGGTTGCGCGCTAAGCGTGAACGTGAAACCCGAATAAGTATGTCTAAGCCAGATATTGTCGGTAAGGCTGATTAATTTTGCGGATTTTTGGTTGAGCGGACGCCTAGTCGGACCTGCCAAAGCAAACATAGAATAAATACCAGAATTGCTATGGCATTAGCAACCGCGCCGACCTCGCGCAATGAAGCTCTTGATAAAAATGCACCGCAGAGGCGAAGGGCAACGCCAAATTCGATCAACAAGAGCGGGATGTAGAAGATATTAGAAAAGGGAATGGGCACCCGCATTACGGCAGGAAATATTATCGGTGCGTGGCCTATCACCATCGTAAAAATGAAGCCTAGCGCGACGGCATGAATTACGGCATCCCTTTGGAATACACCTAGGCTTATTAAATCTGTAAGCAGGAATCCACCAGTCAAAAGCCACGCATAACCGCTCAGCAGACAGACTGCTACAAAGCGGGTGATGCCTGATTGACGAATGGTTCTTCTTGCAATATCAAATCTTAAGAGCCAGATGGCGAGCGCCGCATAACCCAGGCCTAGCCATGTGTTATGAATAAATCCGTTAATGCCTGAAAGTATCGTCCCAATGATGATCAGAAACACGATGGCTATGAAATATAGCTTCGAGAATCGTTTTGGAGGTAGAAATCGCGTGAGCTCAAGTCGCTCCCCGGCAATGGTTAATACAAGGAAACTTAACCCGTAGGGAATGCTGATCCAGAATGTCCCTTGAAGCAACCAGAGGAAATTACCTATGAGCCAGATTGCTGCTGCTAACAGTAGAACCATTGCATGGGTGGCTGGATGCTTTTTGTAGACATGAATACTTGCCAATACAAAGCAAAGGGATCCCAATGTAAATAGAAGCGATACAACAGTTAAATCTAACGCTAGTAACAATGCCAGGCCTGCCAATCCGCTGAATAGCGGTGCCAGATATGGCCACAAGCGCTGTGTAGCCACTGCACGCTCGAGTCCAATGACTGTGCCAAAAAAACCTGAAATGATGAGAATACTGTGTATCGCACCATTGAGAGATAGCTGCAAGGGAAGATTAGTGCCGGCTCGAACAAGACCGGTCAAAACGCCACCAGCCAGGCACAGTATTGCCGGTACGACAAAGGGAATTCGGTAGCGGCTTATTGGGTGCATACAACTACCAGCCAAATTCTTTCCTGGCAGATTCGGACATCATGGAAGGTTCCCAGGGCGGATTAAAGGTCACTTCTATGTCGATTTTGTTAGGTGTCACATAGATCGTGCGTAGTGCTCGATTCATGTCCTCAATAATCAGGTCACCCATTGGGCAGGCTGCCGACGTCATGCCCATCTTAATGAAGACTCCTTCTTCAGACGGAGCCACCTCGTAGATTAATCCCATATCAACGATATTTATGCCAGTTTCAGGATCTATGATCGTCTTAAGAAGCTTCAGAATACTTTCTTTAGGAGTTGAGGCTGAGGTTGCCATGGTCATTATGATTTGTTGAACTCATGGAATCCTGCTTGATCTTTATTGAATAGCAAATACCCCGTAATTGGTATTCGCTGAAGGGTGCCTAGGTTCTATACTGCTAACAAAATACACAAATGTAGAGTGTGTATTTCTCAACATCTATGCAAAGGTTCAAACATGAGCAGGCATATTGGAAAAATTGCAATAATTCTCTGGGTGGTCACAATTGTCGGAGCTGGTGCATACGTTATGAGTGGCGGTGCTTCAAAGCAGGTTGTCGGAAATCGCATGGCTATTGTTCTATCAGAGCAAGATCGTGATCTTGTTCTTGATGAGATGCGTACGATGCTTTCATCCACTCAGCAAATCATCGATGGCTTGTCACGTGGAGATCGGCAACAAGTAGTCCAAGCGGCAAAAATTGCAGGTATGGGGTCTGCTATAGATCTCGACCCCCATTTTTTAGCAAAACTGCCTCTCGACTTCAAAACCCTTGGATTCAGTATGCACAGCGATATGGATGCCATCTCAAAAGCAGCATCCCAAGGCGCTACTGAGCGAGAGTTGACGGCCATGCTTGGGGCAACGCTAAATAAATGTGTAGGGTGTCATAGCGCTTGGGAAATTAGAGCTGCTAAATAGTCTGATAGCTTTACTTTTTATTAAACGTAGATTCAAATTCGAAGTGCAACGTTGATTGACCGGTTAAGCGGCTGAG
>CAZVUJ010000111.1:0-3868 GCA_964630135.1 uncultured Pseudomonadales bacterium
TCTCAATGGATCGTGATTGCAGTACAATCGCGAAGTGAACAAGTAGCGTGAATAAGGTGGTTTTCTTATGCAGATTAATGAGCACACACTTAACAATGGCATGCGCTTGGTATCGGTACCCATGCCCTCGCTTAATTCAGTTACTGTTTTGGCTATGGTTAATGTTGGCTCTCGCTATGAAGAGCCCAAGTTGGCCGGCATTAGCCATTTTTTGGAACATCTGCCGTTTAAGGGCACCAAAAAATACCCGAGTTCTCTGGAATTAGCCGAAGCCGTTGATGGAGTAGGGGGCAAGCATAATGCCTTTACCGGTAAGGAATACACCGGTTATTGGGTCAAAGTGGCCAGCGACAAGCTCGATTTGGCCTTGGACCTTGTTTCCGACTTACTGTTACAGCCGTTACTACCGCCCGAAGAAATTGAAAAAGAACGCGGGGTGATTATCGAAGAAATTAACATGTATGAAGATGAACCCAGAGCCAAGGTGGCGAATCTATTTGACGAGTTAGTCTATCAGGGATCTGGACTTGCTGGCGATGTGATTGGCACCAAGGAAACGGTAAGCGGCATCAGCCTTGCAGATTTTAGAGCACATTATCAACGGTGGTACGCAGCGGGGAATGTAGTCGTGGGCGTGGCTGGAGGTGTTGATCAAGCCAGTTTGGCGCAAAAGGTGGAGCAAGCGTTTAGCAAGGGTGAGCAACGAAGGGGTGGCGGCAAACAGACTTTTGGCTTGCCTGAGCAACATAGTCCGCGCCTTCATGTCTTTCACAAAGACACCGAGCAAGCCCATTTTTTCTTAGGCTACCCGAGTGTGTCGCGCCGTGACCCGGCTCGATGGGCCCAATCCATTTTTGTCACCCTGCTGGGTGGCAATTCCAGCTCGAGGCTTTTCAATGAAATCCGCGAAAAACGGGGCCTGGCCTATTATGCTTATGCCTCGATGGATCTCTATCACGATGCCGGGAGTCTGTATGCGCTTGAAGGTGTAGCTATTTCGAAGGTGGAAGAGGCAATTAAAGTCACGCTGGAAGAGTTTGCTCTCGCAGCTTCGGGCACAACCATCACTGGCAAAGCAGTAGCGGCGGCTAAGGAATATTTGATTGGCAAAACCACCCTGGATCTTGAAGATTCGGCCAGCATGGCCAGCTTTGTGGTGCGAAAAGCCTTGCTTGATGGCAAGGCAGAAACCGTTGAGGAGACGATTCAAAAGATTAAAGCGGTCAGTTTGGATGACGTGCGGCAGGTGGCAGCACGCGTTTTACAACCCCAAACGCTTAACTTATCGCTTATTGGACCGTTCAAAGACCAAAGTAAGTTCGCGAGCTTGATTGGGGTCTAAAGTAGGAATCAAGCGGCCGGGGATTGGTAAGGAATACTTTATTGGCCGATTGAATAGAGCTTTAATCCTGGAATGTGTTGAAAATGTTTGTGGTTGAGAGTAGCCAGGTGAGCGTTGCTGGCTAGAGTTGTGGCAGCGATTAGCGCATCAAATCCCTGGACTAAAGATTTTCGGATGAGAACGCCGGCGAGATGAGCTATCTCGGCGTTTAGATCAACAAGCGTAAAATGTTGAAATAAGGCGCTGACTAGTTTTTCGGTGTGGGGATTGTCAAGAGATTTTCCCGCCCAGACTTCGGTGACAATGATGGAAGGGATAAGCAGTCTTACGCCTTGCTTTGCCTGAGCCTCAAGGAGGTGGGGTAGCAACGTATTGCCAGATCTTAAATAGTCAATAATGACCGAGCTGTCAACGACGATGTGCTTCATGCATGTGCAAGTTTTTGGTTAATATCGTTTCTGAATTCTTGGGTTGCTTTTTGATCCGCTTTAGTGAAAAGTCCAGCGGTTTGTTTGAGTACTCTGTCCAGTGAAAGAGGCGAGTCTGCCGTCATTTCGGGGACTATTTTTGCGGCCACTTTGCCGTTTTTGGTGATCAGGGTTATTTGCCCACCATGCTTGGCGGCGTTGATGAGATCAAAAAACTCAGTTCTAGCTTCAGTAGCGGTTCTGACAACAGTTCTCATAGTAAAACGTACATTACGGCAAAAACGTACGTCTGTCAAGATTCATATGTATGAATCTTAGCGGGTAAATGTCAAGCAACATCTCAGTGTTTGAGGGACTTCTCTCTTGACGGCAGATGCGTGTAGTTATAACATATCGTTATAACAGGAGGTTTTTATGATCAAATATCAAAAAGTGATTAAGGTCGGCAATAGTTTGGCAGTGACGCTGGATCAGGGTTTTATAGCGCAAGCAGGTATTATTGCGGGAGATACGTTAGCTGCTTCGTATAAGCCTGAGGTAAAACTTTTTAGCATGACTCAGTCAAAAAATAATCTTAATCGTAAATCGTCCAGCGTTAATGAGGCAAAGTCGGTCGTGTCGTCAAAAATCACTCCAGAGCTTGAAGCATGGACAGAAAACTTCTTACATGAGAACAAGATTGCACTCGAAGCCTTAAAAGATCTCTAACCCAAGGTTACTATGACTAATTTTTCTACCCTTGATCTGGAGCAAGTCATCTATATCCACGAGTGCATTATTGAAGCTGCGGGAGGCAAGCAGGGCGTACGCGATTACACGCTCTTACACTCAGCCCTTGAGCGCTGCAAAGCGACCTTTGCCGGACAGGATTTATATCCATCGACATTGGAAAAGGCAGCCGCCCTGATGCACTCCCTCGTGATGAATCACGCCTTTTTGGATGGCAATAAGCGCACGGCTTTCGCGGTAATGTCGAGATTTCTGAATACGAATGTGTATAAAATTAAAGCAACTCAGCAAGAAATTATCGACTTTTGCTTAGCGGTGGATAACAAAGGGTGGGAGGTAGCGGAGATTGAGGAGTGGCTAAGTGAACATTGTCGATCGATTGGCTGATTATGCTATTTGAAATGGTGGAAGCCTTTAAGGTTGAAAAGCAAGTTCTGGTAGTACGACTACTTTTTCTACACCGGGAAATTGCATAGCAGTATTCTCTATTGCTGTTTCCATTATGCCTACCCGACAGGAACCACCGACAGTCATATTTTCTGGATCATCAATGGTAATGGTTGCAACGCCATCTTGGATAATTGCTGATTTGAGGTGAATTCTTTTTTCCGGCCAATCAGTGTCGTTTGAGAGCATGTTTCTTAGTCCAGAATTTTGCTCTTGCTTGCTAAGTTTATCTGTAAAAAGCAGGTTGAGTGTATCTTCTAGAGGAGTTTGTGATTTCGGTATGTTTCGCTCCACAAAACCAGATGAAACACAGTCTTCTGTATCGCCGTTGAATACTGCTAACTTTACTTTTGTGACCTCTGTATCAGCCGAAGTTTGATTAGTTCCATCAGTAAATTCAAAAGTAGAGAGGATTTGGTCAAAGACTGCCTGCAGCTTTGGATCTTGCATCCACACCCAGATTGCTGAACCATCATTGGGATTTTTAATGTAAGCAGAGGTAATGAGAGCTGAAAGCGGTAGTCCTTGATCGTTAGACAGGGTATTTTTGAGCGTTGACTGGCAATAGATAAGACTATTATTGTTAATGTTTTTTTCTGATTTTTGAAGTGAGTACATCTCATCGTTTGGCCAACACTCGATTTGGGAAGCATCCTCAACACGAGATAACAAGATACCTTCTGGGCCTTCATAGCTACAAACGCCGGCTCTCGTATCGGTATCAGATGAATATATCCAGAACTCGTACCCCTCGCCACTACCTTGACAGTTCGTTACGAGCACATCTTGAGCATTAAAAGATGTGGAAAAGCCTAATCGAGTGCTGTTTAGATTAAATTGCCCAGACTGATCTGGAGCTACAGTAACTGGCTTAGTATCAGCTGAATTGGGCGGATGGGTTACATCACATGCCATCAATGTA
>CAZVUJ010000112.1:0-3827 GCA_964630135.1 uncultured Pseudomonadales bacterium
TTCATTGAGACGAGGAGGGAAACTAAGTTCATCACCTATGTTTCCTGAGCCCACCAATCTATATCGCTGCTGATTAAGTCGCCAGTGTCGAGAAGTTTCCATCCATCAGTGTTAGTCGCGAAATGGCTGCTCAACCATTCAAGAAGCTACTTAAACACCCAACGGAAGCGCAGAAAAAGATAGATAAGCACCACTTGCCACCAAGCTAAAAAGAGGGTTGCCCACCACCAGGTAAAAGCCAGAGGCGTTTTAAGAAACGCAAAAAAGCCGACGAATGATTCCGGCAACACCCTTGCAGTTTGAAAGATCAATAATCCCACCACCCAACTCGATAGCCACATGATGAGGGGCAGCAAGACTAACGGCCGCAAAAACTGCTGCCGCACCATCGTTTGCATGGTCACATAAGGATGCACAAACAACCCCAAACTTCGGCTTGAATACCAATAACCCAGCGAAAACATTTTGGTGTGAAGAGCTGTTTGTCTCATAAAAAGAGAGCCGCCTTCTGCCAGGCAATGATATAAGCACTGAACGATAACCAGCCCAAGCAAGCCAGGCCAAAGGTGATTGCTAGGCTAAGTTCCGCAAAATGAAGGCCTATAAAACGCACAACGGGCGACAACCATTGGGGCAAGATACGATGGGTATAAAGTCGCGCATTTTCTTGTTGCCGCTCACGTAGTCGCTGATAGAGCGCTGAATCGGGTGGCGTCACACCTGCTCCATTTGGGCAGTATAAGCTTTTTGAAAGGCCATGCGGGAGCGAAACAGCAACGACTCGGTTGCTTTGAGGCTTAGGCCAAAGGCGCTGGCGATTTCATGAACCGATAATCCTTGTTCGTATTTGAGGTGCAAGACTACTTGTTGTTTGGGTGTCAGACAGGTGTAAACTTTCTTGATGGCCAAGCGCAACTCAGCTGCAGTTTCATCACTGGAGTGCAACTGTTGGTCATAGAGGTCATTGAGTAGCGGCAAGCTCTTAATCACACGCTTAGCATATTTTTTGCGATAATAGTCGGCGACTTCATGTTTCGCAATGCCCACCACAAAGGTCCAGATGCTTGATTGATGGTTAAATAAAGGCAGGGCGTCTAAAAAGGCTAACAGCGTATCTTGCACCAATTCTTCAACGTCTTCGCCCGACGCTACTTTGGTTAGCAGTAATGCCCGCAATCGGGGCGTAATATGGTGATAAAGCCAGCGCAGCGCCGCTTCGTTCCCAGCCAAGATGTCCTGACACAACAGTCTTTCATCACGATACTCTTTTGCCATAGATTCCTTTACAGGACTTACGCACTTTACTCGAGAGTCATTCTGGATCCGCCGGCTGGCGGAGATAGAATCCCGTCGAGATCAGGTGTTACATTGCGTAAATCCCACCTTACATTACCTGTATTTTTCTCCTGTCTTCTCAAAGGAGTGTGTGTTTTGCTACAATACATCCAGATGAACACTCGATTACTAGCACAAGTCAACTTGCGCGATACCCTCTTTGGCTCTCATCAGGCAGCTAACAGCATTGCTGATAGCCCGACGTCTTTGCTCTCTGCCATTCTACCAAATATTTTTACCATTGCCGGACTCCTCCTGCTTGTCTATTTAGTGGCCGGTGGCCTGATGGTGATCAAGTCTGCCGGCAGCGAGGGTAAGGGCAAAGGTAAAGACGCCATCACAAATGCCCTGGTAGGGTTTATAATTATCTTTGCTGCCTATTGGATTATTCAAATAATAGAAGTGATAACCGGCATACCTATTTTTGGTAGTTACTTATAATTAGCTTATGAACCCTTCATTGCCATTTTTAGGAACCGTACGCAACCCGCTGGATCGCTGGAATAGCTATGGCGATATTACAGGCACCACTGGTCCCGGGCCGCTCACCTTGATAAGTAATATCTTTCAACTAATCGCCCTGATTGCCGGACTCTATGCGCTCTTAAACATGCTTTTGGCTGGCATGCGCTATATTGCCAGCAACGGCGACAAAAATGCCGTCGATACAGCCAAAAAGCAAATGTACAATAGCCTGATCGGCATGCTTATTATCGTGCTGTCTTACACCGTAGCCGCTATCATTGGCCAACTCCTTTTTGGATCGGCTGGTTTCCTTTTCAACCCACAAATCTATGGACCAAAATAATACGGTAATCATATGAAGACACTACTCGCTCAAACAAAAATCGGTGGAGAATGGAAACCGTTCGGCGGCTATGCACCTGATGTTGCTGGCGGTTCTTCCACTGCAGCAGAGCAATTTACCGGATTTGCCAGCAATCTCATTGGCCTACTCACCACCGTTGGGGGATTGCTATTTTTGCTCTATTTTATTCTTGGCGGTTTGAGTTGGATCACTGCCGGAGGTGATAAAGGCAAAGTTGACGAAGCGAAATCCAAAATGACCAGTGCCGCTATTGGCCTCATTGTCATCGTTTCGACCTATGCCATAGCCTATATCGTGAGTGAAGTCTTGGGAATTAAAATCCTGGAACCGGCAACCATTTTAGAAACGCTTGATCCAGCAAAAATATAATAGCTAAAAGGTTCTCATGGAATCAAATCTTCTGGCACAACAAATAACTAATCCTGCTCTAGATGCAGCAATTGGCTCTGGCAACGGAGGCACAGCCTTAGCTTTGCTGATTGCCAATCTGTGGCGGGCAGTGATTGTGCTGGGTGGTTTGGCCTTATTGCTTTATCTTGTGTGGGGCGGACTGGAATGGGTTATGGCCGGTGGGGACAAAACCAAAGTCGAAAACGCGCGGGCGAGAATCACCCAAGGCATCATGGGCATGGCTGTCCTTTCAGCTACCGTGGCCATTGCTATTTTCTTAAGTGAAGTCCTACAACTCGATCTGCTCAATCCGCAATTTTTTAAACCAGGAAGCTAACTTTCTTATGAACCCTGATGCAGTCCAAATACCCATAGAAACCAATGTGGTTGATAAGATTATACCTATTTCTGATCTGGGTGTGTTCGTGGGTGGTATAGCCAGTGCTGGCTTAACTATGGCCGCTCTCGCCTTTTTGGTCTATCTCGTGTACGGCGGCATCCGCTGGATCATGGGCAATGGCGATAAAAGCAAAATCGAAGAAGCCCGAGCCACCATAACGCAAGGGTTCTTGGGTTTAACGGTAACCGTAGCCGCCTGGGCGATTTTCTTGCTGGTTGATTATTTTTTGGGGCTAGGAATAGCTAACGCTACCAAATCTTCGACCCCTCCCGCGCCACAAAATCAAGGGCAACCCTATCGTTTTCCTGGAGTTCCTCCAGAAGCAGATCAGCCTTTTTAATTGACAAAGATTTTCCAGACAAGGTACAATACACCTATCAAGACAACTATATTACCAATAAGGAGACCCATGAAAAAACTAGCCACTTATGTTACCAGCGGTACTATATTATTAAGTTCCGCTAGTCGAGCGTTTGCTCAAAATATTGGCGTGGGCAAGCCGGACAACTTTGCCATTACCGATTTGGGCTTGTTTATTAGCCGCGCCCTCACCTATGCCCTAGCCATTGCTGGCATTTTGGTATTCGTCTATCTTGTGTGGGGCGGCATTCAGTGGATCACCTCGGGCGGCGACAAATCCAAAACCGAAGAAGCCCGCTCGCGCATCACGGCCGCTCTGGTTGGCTTAGCTATCGTGGCTACTGCCTGGGCTGTCATTCAATTGGTGTCGTATTTCTTCGGCATTAATGTATTCAGTTCCGACGTTACGCTCCCTAAAGCCTATTAGCCCCCAAGTGGCTCGTTCGTGCAGAAGCTGAGATACATCGGTAACACTTTAAGACTTTAGGAACAGATTAAGACGTCATCCTGGAG
>CAZVUJ010000113.1:0-3766 GCA_964630135.1 uncultured Pseudomonadales bacterium
AATCCACAATGTCCTTGTCCAGGCGCAGGGAAACGGGCACTTTTTTCTCGGGCATGACGAGTACGGCGTTTTTAAACCATTCTTCATCAAGTTCGGGTATATCACTGGTGTCGATAAGTTTGTCGGGATAGTTAGCTATTTCTTGAAGACGTTTTTTTGATATAGGCATAGTAGGCTTTCCTTTCTTTATCTTTGTGGAGTTGCTGGCGCCACTAGGCACAGTGTCATCCTCGCGAAAGCGGGGATCCAGGCATTAAGTATATAGATTCCCGATGCAGGCACTCCGCCAGCTGGCGGATGCCTCCTCGAGAATGACAACACCGATAGCATACATAATGTATATACAATTTGTCAATACTAGTGAACCTTTCTGAGGGGAGCCGAGTTGAACTCGGTTCCCCAAGTTCACAAAATGACGTGTGAGGTGCCTAGTACAACTAGGCTCCTGCCTAAATAGTCTCTACACAAGTAGTGACTTTAATTTCTCCACATCAACTTTTCTTGGGCCGGATTTGTTTTCTCCTGGCACCTCGAGAATCATCGGCACAGTGGCTAGCTTGGGGTGATTAACAATGCACCGGAATGCTTCTAAACCAATATGGCCTTCGCCCAGGTTAGCATGACGGTCGCGCTTGGAGCCAAACTCAGGCAGGGAGTCGTTGAGGTGCATGACTTTCAGCCGGTCCAACCCCAGCGATGCGTCAATCTCAGCTAACCAGGCCTCCACACCATCTGGAGTGTGGATGGCCACGCCTGAGGCAAAGGCATGTTGGGTGTCCAGGCCGATGCCGAGAGCGTCAGTATTGACCCCTGTTTTTTGCAAAGCATCAAAAATAAGCGCCAATTGCTCAATCGATTCGCCAATAGCTCCACCTTGGCCGGCGGTGTTTTCGAGCATGAGCCAGACATCAGGGGGAGATTGCTCCAGCACCTGGCGTAAACTCTCAACGATGGTGGGCAAGACTGCCTGCAGCCCTACCCCTTTGTGGCTGCCGGTGTGGAAGACGGTGCCCAAAGCCCCAATCTCGTGCGCTAAAGTTTGATAGGCGATCAAAGAATCCACAGCCAAGTGGCGCAGTGTCGGATTTTGGTGAGCCAGGTTGATCAGGTAAATGCCATGAAAGACATGGCAGGCAATGGGGGTAACCGCCTTTTTAGCGGCATAGGCGGCGATCACCTCTGGCGCAATCGGCTTAAACGCCAGGGTGCGGGGAGAGGAGGCAAAAGTTTGAATGGCCGTCGCGCTCAAGGCCTCACCGCGATCTATAGCTAGATCCAAACCACCAGCAATGGAAACGTGCGCGCCAAGGAGGTGTTTATGCGTCATGAGTAGTAAACTCGTGTCATGTTGATCACTGTTTTTCCCTGTTTAGTCAGATGAATAGTGAACCCCTCGTTTTAAACGAGCTTAAAGTAGTAATCAAACCGCTGAACGGATGCTTCAATCGTTATGGTTAAAGTTTTCATCTTAATTCACCCAAACACAGAAATTAAGGAATCAAAGACGAGCTTTTGTTTCATGCCGGTCCTCTAGCAGCTTATCTTCTTCTTTCATAGCAAGATACTCTTTGGTGGAAACGATCCCCTTGAGTGAGCCAGCATATTTAGTCCCTACCGGAATAACAACCTGGCCTTTTTCGGAAATAATCATGGTTGACTGGTTTTGTTGAACGTTCATAGCGGCAGTTTAACGCGTATAAGATCTGTGGTCAAGGCTGGTAGGGATGTCAAGGTGATTTGTATTTTCTGCGATTGGTACCGCCTCATTCCTTCAATTCATACCCAAAACCCCGGGCGGTTTGGATGACGCTCCCCGTAATACCGTTGTCCTCCAGCTTGTCGCGCAGACGCTGGACAAACTTAGCCAAGGCATAGAGAGAATAGCTTTCCTCGCTGGCAAAGAGCAGATCGGCCAGTTCATCGGTGCTCAATTTCCGCTTTTGCACCAGGCAAGAGAGGACCTGGGTCTGCGTCTGAGTCAAGCCCTTCAAAGGTGTGTCCAGGTGATAGAGTTGATTTGCTTTGTGAGTGAGCATAGCTTGAGTGCCCGGGAAGCCCAGGCGGGCAATATAAGCGGCGGCGGCTTTCTTGGCCGCAACATGGTTGGGCGAGCGCAGCGATTTAACGGTGGGTACAAAGGCTGTGCCTACGAGCTTGGCTAGCTTGGTTTGGCTGACCAGCCAATCAACCACCATCTCGGCCTCGCTCCAGGTGCCCTCAAGCTCATGGGTAAGCGTGTGACGGGTGAGGGCAGAGGCAATTGACTCGGCAATGGTGGCTAAGGTGGCATCAAAGCGCACAAAGATAGTCAGTTCGGTTTTGTTCGGATATAGACGGTTGAAGGATTGGCGAGTGCCAAAACGGGTGGGGTGGATAGTCAGGTGAGAGAGCAGAGTCGAGGTTTGCGGCAAGATATCGTTAAGCGTTTCCAGAATTGCCGCACCCTGCTTCTGCCATTGCTGTTGTAGGTGGCGGGCGGCCGGGGTTTGTTCCGGGGGAACGTTGGCCAGGCGCAACAATTCTGTCAGCTCAGCAACTACATCGAGGTTTGGGGTGAGCGGTGTGTCGACGTTAATTTTTTTAGCGCGCTGGAAAAAGCGGGGGATGGTGTGATAGGGCAACTCGGGGAAAACAACCGCTTGATCGGGCAGGGGACGGGTGGCTTGTGGCAGGACAATAAAGCCATTGGTCTGGTAGAAATAGATCGCCAGCTGATGGGCAGTGTGCAGCAGGCGTTTGGCCTCGGTCTCGAGGGAGTAGTCCCACGATTGCACCACTTTCATGTCGGAAGTATAGTCCTATAATGTTAGGGTGTCAAGTTGAGTCAAGATGTGTATTTCAGTGACCACTATAATTTGTACACTTAGAGAAATAAGGAGGTTTATGGCTAGTATTCATCCAGATGTTTTTAAAAGATTTAGTTCATTAAAGAGTCCAGAAATGGTTGATTTAGGGGTACTCGATGATGCTCCAACTTCTAATCTGGGAAAGCATTTACTGCAAGAGTTAGATGAAGGTAGAAATGACAATGCACTTCAGCGTTTAGGTGTTGCTTTGAGAACGACACATGATGGTGAGGTCGAAGTACGGAGGCCTTGGGATGAGTTTCCTCATGAGAGGGAGATGTGGGTACGTGCTACAAATGAGTTGCCTGTGCTGAAAGGTAATTTGGAAGGCATGGGGGTTCGTCTTTCTAATGATTTCGATAAGATGTGGCAAAGGGGATCAGGTCAGCATGAGGCTGGGGGAACTTGGCTAAGGACGGGAAGAACAATAGATGTTGTCAATGTGCTTACAGGCAAGCCGATAGGCAGAAACAGAGATCC
Source organism: uncultured Pseudomonadales bacterium (assembly GCA_964630135.1). Taxonomy (GTDB): domain Bacteria; phylum Patescibacteriota; class Microgenomatia; order UBA1400; family RBG-16-45-19; genus CAYYKL01. The sequence continues at coordinate 3,327 of CAZVUJ010000113.1, forward strand.
TAGAAAAGGCGTGCAACTGATGCTTGATCATATTAGCTTCACCCCATTTCGCCAACGCTTGGCAGTGCAGTTGCCTTGCGATGGTGAGGATCCTATTACCTGGCAATATAAGAGATGTGTCTTTACTGCTCCCAACGGTCTTGAACATTTTTACCCTCCCACTGATACGCTATACGCAAACACACCTGAGTTTCGAGGACTAAATGGAGAAGATGTCATTATTGCGGGCGTTGTAGATGAGGATAACGCGCTGAAAGTAGTTGGAGTCAAGGCTGGTGTTTCGACCCCAGGGTTCCGACCAGAATTGAATGGTAACGTCGTTACACTTCGTCGAGCTTATGAAGAGCATAGTTTAGACTTTAGTAAAGCTACATTGAGTGATTTACTAGGCGCTCTTCGGGTGCCCTCTCCTGAGTTACACGGTCAATGGTTACTAGCAG
>CAZVUJ010000114.1:0-3713 GCA_964630135.1 uncultured Pseudomonadales bacterium
TAATACCGCCACGTCCAACGGTTTCTCTCACCGGAGTTACTGTTGGATTTTTTTTGTGATCCCACTATTGATCACTATTGCCTAGAGTTTTTAACCGAATCCTGTATACTCTCATAATCAACCATTTTTTTTAATGCCAGAGTGCTGGAATTGGTAGACAGGCACGGCTTAGGACCGTGTGCGGTTTTGTACGCGTGTGGGTTCAAGTCCCTCCTCTGGCACAGCGGAATTTAACCAAAAATTTAGTCAATACAAATATAAAGATTAGAGTTCAGCATTCATTACGGTATAATTGCACCTTATGCACTTTACACTCTCTATCCCCCTTAAAGATCACCTAGAGGCTCGCAAAAGGGTAATTGCCCACTTGGCACCGAGCATAACCGTCAAAGGTTTTCGCAAAGGCAAAGCCCCCTTGGATAAAGTAGAACAACAGCTTGATGAATCAAGCATCACCGAAAGAACGGTTAACCTGGTTTTTCCCACTGCTTTTCAAGCATATTTACAAGAACACAACCTTGTGCCGCTAGGGGACCCCAACGTAACTATCACTTCAATTGAAAAAGATACAGACTGGGAATTTGGAGTTGAGATAGCGCAAAAACCACCAGTAGAACTGGGAGAGTATCAAAACCACATCCGCAGCTTAAAATCTGCTTCAAAACTATGGATACCCGGGGAGGAAAAGAAGGACACTCAAGCCACTGCGAACAGAGAACAACACGCTAATGAAATATTAGAATTGTTGATAAAAGAAGTAAAAATGGATATTCCGAAGTTATTGATTGAACAAGAGGCTAATCGCAAATTGGGTACATTAGTAAAACAAATTACCGATATGGGCTTGACGGTTGACAGCTATCTCGCATCCCAGAATATCACCAAAGAGCAACTCAAAGCCCAATACGAAGCTTCAGTTGAGTTACAATTACGGGTTGATTTTATTCTGGAAGCAATTGCCAACGATGTAGGACTAAGTATTTCAGATCCAGAATTTCGAGAGTCCCTTGAAGCCATGACTGATCCCAGAGAACGCAAGCTTGCGCAAGAGAGCCAAACTTATCAGGCCGCGGTGCGCTATTCCCTGTTGCGCCATAAAGTCATTGATTACTTGATAAACCTATAATATTACTTTCCTAAAATGTTTTTTCTGGTATAATAGCGGCAGCTTTTTGTAGCGTATGCGCCATATTCCAAAAACGTATGAATGATACCAACCCTTTTCAACCATTGAATCCAACAAAAAAACCCAAGCCGAAGCCCAATCAGCAGAGCTTTGTCGAGGCCCTGAAAAATATTGGCTCAGGTGTCGCCAGTTCGGTTAAAAATGACGTAATCAAACCTATAACAGTTGATGCTTGGGATAGTTTGGTTAAAAACCCTAGCACCCCTAAGCCGGCTGAATCAAAGCCTGCCACAAGCTGGGATAACGATTGGCTCAAGCAACGGGAAGAAGAAATTCGCCATCAGGAAAAAGCTAAACGTCGCCATCAGGAATTATTGGCTGCCAAACCACTGTTTGACCGACAAACTGAAGAGACTAAGGCTCAAATCAAAGCAATCCAGGATGAGCTCAAAGCCTTAGCTCGCGATATGGCCAGTTTGGGCACGTCTTTGCAACAAGCAATTGAAGAAGAAGTGGTCAATCCAGGAGCATATCATGTAAGCTTTTTCGAAAAGCTGAGAACCTTTATCGTGCAGCTGCGCAAACAAGTCAGCGAATCGGCAAACTGGCTGGAAGCCAGTTCGGCTCGCAAAGCCGCCAAAAACTCGTATTGGGGCAAGGTTCAAAAACACGGCACTAAATATATGCTCTCAGACGAACGCTCCAAGGCTACTCAGGCTGGCTAAACTATTTGTGAGGGTTCAGCCTTTTCAAATTGCTCGCGAGTGATTACAATACCAGTCAGGTTTAGTGATGCTCACGAGTTTGGCACTTATGTTTGTGTCATCTCGAGCCTGTCAACCTGTCTGTCGACAGACAGGGAGATCCCCACGGTGTACATCCATCTTGGAGGGATTCCTCGACAGGCTCGGAATGACAGCATCCTATTTTTCAAGTAAGTGCGAAACTCGTGATATCTAAAAAGCCCAGAAAGACCGCTTAGCTCAGTTGGCTAGAGCGCTTCGTTGACATCGAAGAGGTCTCAGGTTCAAGTCCTGAAGCGGTCACACACCTTGTCATAAAAAAATGTAGGGCAGGTAACTCAAGGATGGTTATGCCGGATGAACCGAAGTTGGTAGTAAAAAGTGAACTGCCGCAAGACAGGACAGGGGCGAGAACCATGTTTGATCCCGCTGTCAGCCGTTGGGAAATCTTGTGGAGAAATATGATCGCCGGCTTTGGCAGGGCTCTGGGAGGAACCATCATTTACGCCGCTTTTTTGCTTATTGTGGGTGGGATCATCAGTCAAGTTGTCTATCCGATCGTTAAACCTTATTTGGATGCTTACCTGGGTGTATTGAATGGCTTTAATCAATTAAATAATCGCGAACGGGCCACTCCTGAGCCAAGTGTTACAATCCAAACGAGGGAGGGAGCTAGTGAAGCAATTTCTGTGGATGAGCTCTTATCCAACCCTAAAGTCCAAAACCTGCTTGAACATATAAACCCTTAGGTAGTTAGCAGGTGCTTAGCGTACGCAACCAGGCAAAGAAAATGTTGACCCTTAGTGCTACACTAGTAAACATATGAAAGATTATTCTAGCTTCACCACTACGACTACAAACCCCTTAAGCGGGAGCTAGGAGCGTGACCTTGGGATTACAACGCACTCGCCCCCTGCTTAGGGGGTTTTTACTAGAGAAAAGCAAATAAATTATTCAACAATTCAACATCATAGGTCATACTAATACGGTCATTACAACTAAAGGAAACTATGTCAATTGCACCAAACAATAAACAAGAGCAGGAATATTTAGACAAACTTCGTCACTCCGCGGCACATTTATTAGCGGCAGCCGTGCTTGAGTTGCACCCTGACGCAAAACCGACGATTGGACCAAGCATTGACGACGGTTTCTATTATGATTTTGATTTTCAAGATCAGCCTATCTCCGAAAGCGACTTGCCTCAAATCGAGCAGAAAATGAGAGAGCTCGTCAAAAAATGGCAAGGTTTTGAACGCACTGAAGTTGATGTGGTCGAAGCCAAAAAAAGGGTAGGGGATAACGAGTACAAGCACGAGTTAATTGATGAATTTGCCGGTGATGGCAAAACGATCAGCTTTTATAAATCCGGCGATTTCGAAGATTTGTGCCGAGGTGGACATATCGAGAATCCCAGCCTTGAACTTACACATTTCAAGCTCATGAGTCTTGCCGGTGCCTACTGGCGGGGGAGTGAAAAAAACAAAATGCTCACGCGGATTTATGGCACGGCCTGGAAAAGCAAACAGGACTTGGATCAATACCTATATAACCTCGAAGAAGCCAAGAAGCGCGACCATCGCAAGTTAGGCAAAGAGCTGGAACTCTACTTTATTGATGACGTCGTCGGAAAAGGGTTGGTAATGTGGTTGCCCAAAGGTGTTATTGTTCGCGATGAAATCGAAAAGCTGGTGAAAGAAAAAGAACAACAAGCCGGTTATGTTAGAGTCGCCACACCGCATATTGCTAAGGAAGAGCTCTACCTCACTTCTGGCCATTTGCCCTACTACAAAGACTCGATGTATGCGCCTATGATTATGGATGACGGCACCTATTACCTCAAG
>CAZVUJ010000115.1:0-3693 GCA_964630135.1 uncultured Pseudomonadales bacterium
CTGGCTTGACCGTTCAGTTTCGCTTCGATAGTGGCGGCAAACGGACTGGCCACTGGGGTGGAAGTGTTGGAACAATTATTGCCCTCCCAAATATAAACCGGCAGACTAAAAGTTGTGGCAGGTGGTGTAGGCGACGGCGTTGCCGTTAGGATGGGGGCAGGGAGCGTGGGAGTGGGAGACGGATAGTTGCCCACAATAAACGTTCCTTCGCAATCGTTAGTGGGGAAACCGCAACCTAAAGGGGGGCCAGGGTTGCCCGTGCTGAATTGATTATCGTTGTCGCGAACATTGGCTACAACCACATACGTCCCTAGTGGCAGTCCGCTGGTATTAAGACTTACCGCGCCGCTTAAAGCATCGACTTGAGCGCCAATTTGCTGCCATTTGCCTTGAGTTGCTAGTCCGGTGCCGATAGCACAATAATCGATGGCTGCTTGTTGAGTGAAATAAAAATTGAGGTTCGGTGAAGTGGTACCCGCTATCATATCGGGATCATAGGCGTTGGCTGAAAAAGTCACCGTACTCCCGGCATTGACCGTGCTCGGCCAATTGTCAGAAGTGCACTGAGGTGATTGGAGCTGAGCAGAAAGCGTTGGCGTGGGGGTGGCCATGGGGCAATTAAGCTCTTGAAAATCAAAGCTCTGGAAATAGTCGCTGCTAGAAGAAGTATAAAACAATTGTTCGTATTGACTTTCATTGAGGCTTGGACTGCTTATATAAGCCTGGCGAGAAGGGCCGCCTGCAACAAGTCCTGCGGTATAATTACAGTTAATAAGACCGCAATTGCCCCCATGATTGAAAGTAGGGCTGGCCACCCGCGAAAAATAACCTGCCCCCCCGGCGTCAGCTCCAGACAAAACAGCAATGGCAGGGTGTCCCCCAGCATTTTTTGTTATTGAAAATTGCCCTTGGGCGTTGGTGGTGACCGAATTCCCTAAAGCGGAAACGCGCACGCTGGCTTTTCCGCTTCCATTGCAAGCAAGCACTCTGCCGGAAATGCGAATACCCCGATCAGGTCCACCACCACATATGCCATTATCCCAGCAAATTTTGCCGGCAATATCCTGACAACTTAAGCCTGAGTTGCAATCAGAGCTCGTAGCGCACGAAGTGCCGCACGTTCCCGGCCCACTACCGCCGCCGGCATCGGTGGGAGGTGGGGGAGGTGGCGGATCACCGGGGTTATACCAGCAAGTGGCGCGCCGGGGTGGGTCCATTTCACAACCAGTGGCGGCAGCATTTTTTCGGCATGAGGAAGCCACGTTACTGTGATTAAGGGCTTCAAAGGTTCGGCATTGCGAATCGGCGGTGTCGCAGCTTGCTACGTAGGGACTTGGTTCAGTATCCTGTCTGACTCTAGCAGCACAATAAAACCCATTCGGGTGATAGGTACTTCCGACATAATCACAACTAAATAAATCAATGCGTAGGCGATCCATGCAGACTTGTGCACGAACTTCAGAGCCTCCCCCAAAAACACAAGCAACCGAGATACCTATGAGTATTACTAGTTTTTTCATCATGGTTTGAGTGACAGAGTAATTGGCAATAATGTTTTCAAGGTAAAGGTGGTGCGTTCATCGTTTAAAGCAGCTTGTATCGATTGGAAAGTAGTCGGCTCAGCACCGAATACAGCCATATTAGATTGAACCTGCTGCTGTGCTTGCGGATCTAATGCGAGAGCATCATAAAATGCTTCAACTGCTTGTTTCGTCACTGGTTTATCGGCATTGTTTATGAGGGCATCCACGCTCACTTGAGTTTTTAACAAAAGTGTTTTTTCAAGGTCATTGCTGGCAACAGTGCTAGCTCCTTCATCAGCACCTATAACCTGGACGAAAGGCGCTAGTTCCATGGTGAGCGAAGTGCTCTCGTTGTTATCGCTGCGATACGCAAAGGTTATAACTGGGTTTTGGGTAGTGGTATCCAGAAACTCAACCGTTAGGTTATGGAACACCACCGTTGCCAACTCACCCTCAGCGATGGGAATGGGCGTCGAAAGGGTTACTTGAGCATTACCAGCAGCGATACTTTCTGGAGGAGGATTCGTGCTTGCCAATTCTTGTCTTGGCAGTGACCGCTCGACGGGTGCGCTTGACTGACTGGATTGTTGTACATACATATATCCCAGGGCAGTCACAAGAATAAGTAACACCACACCAATCACGACTGCTTGCTGTTGCTTCATGTATTTAGTCTAGCGATTTTTTTCTGAGCCAACAAGAGGAACTTAGGCTTTGGCCAGCTCCTCTTTGAAGAAATCAACGTTGGGGATGGGGGAGGGGTTGATGCCGTTAAGCATGCTCAGGTAGTAGTTGGTGTATGCCCCGAACTGGATGAGCGCAAACACTTCTTCTAGGGGTGAACTTGTCGACAACTTGATCACATAGGTAGCAAAGCCGTTGTTTTGGGCCACCGTTTCGGTCAAACCATAGCGCGTCTGTATGCGAGGCACATAGTGCCTTGAATTGATAAAGACAAAGAGGCTTTCGCTCGCAACCGCCCGCGGAAACGATAATGCCTCCATATAGTGATGATTCATCTCCGGCAAGGACAGTTCGACGGTCAACTGTTTGGCATTTTCGTTGAGTTGATTGTTAAAGACGTGGGCTGCCCCGCGCAAATGCTGCGACGAAACCAAAATGAGCAGGCGATCTACCATTTCGTAGGCCAAGTGTTTGGCCATATTGGTTTCGGATTCAGGTGACAGGCTCTGGGCTCGATCACGTAAAGAGCTGACAATGCTTGTTATGTCTTCATGCGTCACCTGAATGAGGTTAAGCTTGGCCAAGACACTCAAAAAAGCCATGATGGAATAACCAATGGCCATGCGTGGCTGGTTGGAGGGGTTGTGCTTAGGGTCAATGCGATACAACGGCCAGTGGTTTTCTGTCGCTAGCGCGGCCAAGTCGCCACCAGCGGCAATCACCACTACCTGAGCACCTTTTTGTTTTGCCGCCTCGGCGGCAGTCAGCGTTTCTTCGGTGGTTCCTGAGTAGCTCGAGAGAATAACTAAGGTTGAGGTTCCCACATACGCCGGCAAGGAATAGGTGGCACTTATTTCCAGGGGCAGCGACAAGCTTGCCTCGAAGGCAGCTTTCACCACGTGTGCTCCCAGGTTCGAGCCACCCATGCCGGCAACCATAACGTTCGTAATTGGTTTTGAGATGGCACTCACATCCATGGCTTGACCAATGTTCCAGCCATGATTGAGTTGGTCGGGCAATTGCTCAATCGAGCCCAGCATATTTGACGCATCTAAAGCAAGCATGTCTTCGCGCGAGTCAATGATAGCCATAACGATAATCCTTAGGTGAATTGGTATTGATCAAACTATACCGCACTGTTAGTCGTTGCGCGATAGTGTGACTCATGTCATCCCGCACTTGATGCGGGATCCAGGTTAAAAGTCAGCACTTAAGTCATTCCACAACGGATTTATTGATTCGATCAAATCAATTTTCCAGTTGCGATTCCATCTTTTTAATTGTTTCTCTCGGTTAAGAGCATCGAGCACATCTTGATATTGTTCGTAATAAACCAATATGCTTACGTTATATTCTGAAGTAAATCCTTTAATAACGTGGTTTTTATGCTCAAATACTCGACGAGCAAGATAGTTAGTCATACCTATATATAGGGTGCCATTTCTCTTGCTAGCAAGAATGTAAACAGCATACATAACTAAATATT
>CAZVUJ010000116.1:0-3661 GCA_964630135.1 uncultured Pseudomonadales bacterium
GCACAATTTGACCCGAGCCACTGGATTCACCGGAACCTGAGCCAGAACCATTACCCGACCCGAGCCCATCTCCGCTGCCGGCTTCACCACCTGCTTCCAGAGTATTGGCAATGGTGACACTGGCCGTGCTGCCAATCGATCCCTGCAAAGCCTTAACCGTATTCATGTAGGAACCCAAGGTGGTGCCGGCATAGAAAACCCCTGTTGAGTCGATGGTGCCACCGCCATTTTGGACCGACCAGACCACCGAACTCAAGGTTATTGGGTTGACATATTGGTCGTAGCCGGTGGCCGTGAAAGGAATATAACTGCCGGCCGGAATCACGGCAATAGCCGGAGAGATGGTAATAGACATCAAGGAGGCGGGGATAGCGGTTTCATAAAAATGAATGGCATTGGTAACCCCTGAGGTTAATGATGCCGCCACAATATAGGTGCCCGCCTTTCGCCCCAAGGTCATAGTGGTTGAAGTCGTGCCGGAACTCGTGGTCGTGCCTGAGTTGGCCGTGATGGAATGGTTAATCGCCCCTGGCGGCACGCTGGTAATGGCGAAGTTAACCCCCACGTTGCTCAAAGGATTGTTGAAGGGGTCTACCGCCTTAAGGGTTAAAGCATTCGCCAATTGAGAACCGACCATCTGCGACTGATTATTGCCTGAAACAACGCTTAAAAATTTGATCCGGCTGTCGGGTAATACCGTAAACGTGCTTGAGGCTTTGCTCACTGCCCCTGAAGCCACGGTCAGGGCATTTGCGCTACCGGCCCGAGTGATGTAGACGTCACCGGTCCACACGCCGCCGACAAAATTACCCGTGGCTGTAGGGTAGAGGGTGCCTGTAAGGTCTGACAGTGAAGCTGCTAGCGTGTAGGAAGACAGGGTATTGTTGTTTTCGTCGAGAGCGGTGATGGTGACCGGAAACGGCAAGCCCGCAACCTTAGCACTGCCACTCGTAAAATCGGAAAAAGCAAAGTTGGTGAGGGTCGCGGCCAAGGCCGGCACGGCTTGCCCTTGAGTGAGGCTACTCAAACAGAGTATAGTGAACAAGATTAGGATATATCTCAATAACTTCATACGCTAAACTCAAGCCATACGCACTTATGGTTATCCGTTTAATCATACAATAGGTTACGACCCATGAATCAAGCAGCCTTTGCTAATCCTCCCAGTTTTATCCAGAATTATCACTCGATTGATCGTGAATCTCTGCGCCTGTATATCCTCACCACCTTGGGCGAAGTGCGGTCCCAAGCGGAAACGCTTATTTTTGCTCCTGAGCACCAACCGTTTTGGGAGTCGCTGCACAATGCCATCGGGGCAACTCAAGGCGACCCACAACGGCAAGAGTTGCGGCGGGTGGAAGAGGAACTCCGAGGCATACCTCATTTTATTGATGCCTGGAAACATACCGCCGTTGACACCAGTGAGCGCCTGGATTTATTTGTCCGGGTTAAAGCGGCAGAGCTGCTAACGGGTGACCAAGACAAAGATTATTATTGGGCCATGCGCATCCGCCACGACCAACTCTTGGCTTTGTGCCGGGTATTAACGCTGCTACTGGATCAACTGAAAACCTGGGTCGAGCAAGACGCTGCCTCAGTCCTCAATGACGCCATTTTTTTGGGCTTAACCCGCTACTCCCTCTCGCAACAAGTCTATTTGGAAGCCCGTGAAGTCCACAAAGAGCGTCAGCGCTTGGAGGGACATGACCGAGCTTAACTGGAATAAATTTTCCACTGGTTTTGGTGACGAGCTAGTGGCCACCGCACTCGTGCTTGCTCTGGGTCTCGGCGGGTCGTTGTATCTCCTAGACCGGGGCGTATTATCATCGCAAACCGATGAATCAGCGGTGATCCAGATTAAAACACTGGGAGTGAGTGATGCCAGCGGCAATCCGGTGGTGGTGACTACTCAGCCGCCTGCCACGGCTACCCCGTTGCCTTTACCTACTCTAGCTCCCGACACTATTAGTGTGCCTTTTGGCCAGGAGGGTGTCTATGACTACGAACAATATCACCTGGAAATAGGCACGCCGCATTTTGAATTTAAGAGCTCCAACAGCAACCGCAAATTTGTGGCCACAATTACCCTCAAAAATAATACCGTTGACGCTGGCCTGCTCAACCGATTGAGCGCAACCCTTATCAAAGACGGCAAGGTGATCCAGCAACACGTGTCGCTCTCGCTGTCAGAATCAAAACTGGTCATGCCCAAAGAAACCGCTGTCTACATTGCCAGCTTAAGCTTAATCGAGGGCACGGATATTTCCGAAATGAGCTTTTCACCTGGATCTGGCTTGCCCGAATCGATTCATGTGCTCAATCCTCAATAAGCAGCACTATGGAACACTTACGCTTCTTCGACTCGAAACGAATGATTGCGCTGAGCTTGTTTAGCCTTTTTGCAGTTATCTATCTGCTCGGCACTCCCAAAACCGCCGTAAATGTCGCAGACTCGGATGACCTGAGCTTAGCCAGTTTCACTCACTCGCTCGCTCACCCCCCCAGCTACAACCTGCTCACTGCAGCGCTTGGTGTGGGCACACTACTGCCACCCCAGTATTTTGCCCTGTTCACCCACGGTTCAAGTGCGCTGATGCAGAGCCTGAGCGTGGGCTTGTTTTTTTTGGTCGCTCTGCGATTGCTGGAACGTATCAAGATGCAACAACCCTCATCACGGGTAGTGGCACTGGTCAGTAGCTTGTGGTGGGGATTGAATCGCTTGACCTATCAAAACGCGGTTATCTTTGAGGTCTTTCCTCTGGCAACGATGTTGCTGTTGTTGTTTTTGTATAGCGCTCTATCCCCAAAACTTGATAAGCCACTCAAACTTGGTTTTTTGGCTGCTCTGGCAGCTTTCGCTCATCAGCTAACACTCATCACAACCGGCGTGTATGTAACCGCAAAACTCATGCGACCTGCCCGCAGCGATACCCGAGCCAAAATAATTATCTCCTTCCTTTGCGGTGTCACTCTGCTGCTTTCCACCTATTGGCTCTACTTTGATAAACAAACGTTGTTTGGCTGGTATATAGAGCCAAATGTTGCTGGTGTCATAAAATTTGTCACCCGTGCCCCCCTCAAAGGGGGATCAGCCATTGAAGTCTATGCTTCTTCATTTGATCTCAACCACTCGCTGCAATCGCTTATCCGGCTTATTGCGCTGGTATCTCGGCAAGGAAGTGTCGCGCTTGTGCCCTTAGCTACGTATGGCTGGTGGGTGCTTAAAGATAGAAGTAAAAAAATAGCCACCCTGCTGAGCATTCCTATACTTTTATTCGTGTTGCTTTTCACCTTCTACCTAAAATTGCCCACTATTGAGTTGTCACTTTCTGACACTCAGTTTTTCTGGGGAACCTATTTGACCGAGCGGATGCTGTTTGTGCTCTCACTCTTACTCCATCTTTTGACTGCGATTGGTTTGGCCGCAATGTATAAAAAGTTGCTTCGCTTTGCTAAACCCCAAACCCTTAAAAAGGGTCATTCTGAACCTGGCATTAGCCAAGTGAAGAATCTAGCGCCAGCGATAAAAATGGGTTTAAAGATAACTTCTCATTTTGGTGTGATTGTTGGCATAGCAATAGTCGGATGTATTGCGCTGCAATCAAACCGCACCTATCAACAGTTTTCGACCAGTAATTTTTCGGCTCGATTTAGCTATCAC
>CAZVUJ010000117.1:0-3617 GCA_964630135.1 uncultured Pseudomonadales bacterium
ATATGCTCACCACCATTACTTCAATGTGTTACCGATGTACCCTGCCAGAACACCATATTGACGCAAATGGTAAGCTAAATATAAGAAAGGCGCGTCGATTTGCCTATGCTTGGCATTCAGACGCAGTTAGCGCTATGAGCAAAGAGGGTTCGAGTAGGTCTTGGGTCAATGCTCCTTTACTCGGAGGGCTAAAGCTTAGCGACCCAGCCGATATAGAATTAGCGGAATGGTTCGTGAATAAGGGGCATGCTCCTAGTGTAGAGTCTATATTCCAACAATTAACTCCAGAGCAGGCAGCCAAACTTGAATTAAAGAGAAAAGCGTGGATACGAGATGATGAAGTTGCCCAACAGCATCATTCTAGTGGGTGGGTGGACATGCCACTTTTTGGTCAACTAAGAGACAGCTAGAATCCGTCGTTCAGAGTCCAATGATGCATCCGCTACTTGAGTTGCTTCGGCAAATCATAAAATCCATATTCTTTGACGGTAGTGTCACGTGTGAACCAGGAGCCGATGGCCTATCAATGGTAATCCGCGATTATCAACTCCTAAATAGGGTTGTCCACGCCAGATTCTTTGAGCCGGCACATATACAATTAGTAGTTACAGTAACACCCCCTTTGAAGGGTTGTTCTGATAAACTGCGTCGACAGTATGATGATTACCTTCTCTGTTTAGCAAATATGAAAGGGCTGACACCCGTTTTTGACATTGATACCGAAACGTTCGGTATTGGTGCCGATTTTGCGGCACCTAGAAGGGACACGACTGAGATCTTCGAGAACTGGGAAAGAGAAATGGATCGGCTGCGAAGTTTCCTATATAAAAATGAGCGGTCAATCGCCACATTCATTATAAATCATGAGTGTGAAGGGTGAGCGTCAGTGAACAGAAGAACTGAGTTTTCAGCATACGCCCTCATTTTTGTAGCAGGCTGTCTTATAACCTTAACCTTCATGTTTGTGAACTTTGGGGAAACGAGAAAAGTTTCGCTCAACCTTGATCCAAGCACCCTACTATGGTATATATACCATATGGCCGACTGGGGTATCATCTTTTATCAAACCAGTCGGGGTGATGAGCCAGTTAAAGAATTTCTGAATCAATTGAACCTTAAAGATAAAAGAAAAGTCTATCGCTATATCGAATATATACGCCAGTTTGGCCCAAACCTACCACAGCCATATCTAAAGAAAATTGCTGGCTATGAGTACCTATGGGAATTAAGACCAAGTAGAATTCGCATATTTTTGACCTTTCTTCCCAAACACCACATCTTACTAATACATAGTTTATACAAAAAGAGTCAGAAGACACCACGACAAGATTTAATATTAGCTAACCAACGACTCAAGGAGTATCTCGTATGAATCAACCTTCCCTTAACCCAACCGGAAAAAAGCGCGTGCGCACTGCTACACGCTGGGATGATTTTCTCAACCAAGAATTACAAGATCCACAGCTAAAACAAGCTTGGGATGAAGATGCACCACTGCGAGAATTACAGCAAACGTTAATTGCCTTGCGCATCGAACATAATCTCACGCAAAAAGAGTTAGCTCAAAAACTCCAAACGCATCAAACCAATATTTCTAAACTAGAAACTGGACAAGCCAACCCTAGCCTCAAATTCCTATCCCGAGTGGCCGCCTCTTTCGGTAAAACCTTGCACCTGCAATTTTGGTGAATCTTTTCATATTCGATTCTGATTGTTAAACGATTCGCCCCCTACCATTACCTACTGCGACGCCACATAGCGGTCCACCAGACTGCGGATCATGGCTTGATAGGCCATACCCTGAGATTTGGCAGTTTTCTTGAAATAATCGACGCTGTGCTTGGATAATTGCAGGGTCATTTTTACCTTATCTTCTTTTTTGACTAACGCTTCCGGTGGCGGCAAAAAGTCGGCCACTTTTTACAGTCTCCCTAACGTGTCTTATTCATAAACTTCCCACGACTTACGGTCAAGATTTGCTAAGGTAACTTAAAAGTAATCATCAATATAAGACTATTAGTAATTCCAACACATTAGATATTCTTTCCATACCTAATTCAGGAGTTTATGGTTCTTAAGCCCATTGATAAGCATAATATTGGATATTATGGGTTAAAATGATAAAATCGTGTGATCGTAATTACGACTTTATATCAAATTAATAAAACTTAAAAAGTGTATGGGACGAGAATTATTAACTCCAGGTGAAAAAGCGTATATTAGCAGAGATGGGCCTTACAAATCGATCCACACTGCCTTCACAGAGGCTTTTCCCCACAACCAAATTGGGTCATTCGAAAGGTATGAGGGACGGATGTATGATTCATTTATACCTGGATTACTTTGGTGGAAAACAAAGAAACCCTTGGGTGGATATGTAAGAGGTCATGATGCATACGATGGTTATCTTGTATGTGATACCTCCACATTCCCTTCTGTAGTAGCTGGAGCAGTACTGTGGTTCTGCTTAAACATAGATCACTTAACACAACCACACCAACTTCAAGAAGCATTAATGCTCGCATCCCTAACAACATACATTAGCGCTGTGCAAAGGTTTTTTAGATACCATGAATTTGCTCACTTGATACATATGGTTAACCGTCGTCCAACCACAACTGACCATATCAGGTCACGTATCATTGAGGAGAGATTAACAAATGTAGCTGCTAGACGAGCTATAAAAGCAAGCCATCATCCCATAGATAAATTAGCCAGCTATATTGGCACCATCAGCCCTGAATATGACGCTAGTTTTTTTATATCCAATGGCAGAAAGTATATACCTAAAGCAAAAGAGGCATATTACGCTGCCGCCTATCTCAATGGCTATCGCTTCGGGAAACAAGACGGTCGATTAGTCACCTTTCCTAGCATTCCTTAATCTCACTACCACCACTTTCCTATCTTTTGCATCCTACACTCAAACCAAGGAGGATGTCATTCCCGCTTTCCTCCTCACGCGTGAAGCTTCGCAAAGGACAAGCAGGCGGGAATCCTACCCTACCATAGATACATAGGGCTTCAAGATTCCGGACAAGACTATCCGCCAGCTGACGGATGTCCGTATCGCGCAAAGCCCGACTTACAGCCGGAATGACAATTTCTTGAGGTGTTATTTCAGAATTAAGGTTTTTAGAACCCCCTGAATAGTCGCTGTACCCTGCCAGAACAGAGTTTTGACCTATAGCGTATAATGCATGCACATGTATTACGCATGGAATGTTTATTGTTTGTAGTGTGCCACCACCGCGTGTTTACTGGTGTGTTTTTTGCTGCACCAGGTTTTAAGCCAGCGACTTTGGAGCCACTGCATGCACCTTAACAATCTTGGTTTAACGGAAACACAAAAATAACCATCCATACTGTGGATCCGCACGGCAGTGAGAAGAACCCTCAGAAGCTTTAGAACAATTAGAGTAATTGTGTTAACTCTTCTTCTCCCGCCCGTGCGGATTTCACAAACCCAACCGCAAATAGGAGTCTGAAAATGGATCGTCAAAGTTTGAAGAAAGTCCTATCCATTGTCGCGATCGCCCTTTTGATTTATACCTTGGGGTTGATCGCTTTCAGCAACGGCTTTGCGCCGTTGCCTGACATCTTCCCGCCGTTCTAGG
>CAZVUJ010000118.1:0-3572 GCA_964630135.1 uncultured Pseudomonadales bacterium
CTTTCATCTGAGGGCCGACCAGATACACCGCTTGAGTAGTCTGCAGGCAATGCTCGGCTACTTTTATGTGTTCCGCCTCGCTCAAAGAGCCAATTTCGCGCATATCCCCCAGAATCGCTAGTGCCCGCTGGGGTTTCAGGGTGTGCATAAGACTGAGCGCTTCGATTGTGGGCAGAGTTGAGGCGTTATACGAACTATCAATAATAAGGCTGCCTTTAATACCGGGAATCAGCGAACTTCTGCCTGGAGGCAGGTTGAAATTTTTCCTTAACTTTTCAACCCCCTGAACTATTGTTTGCTCATCACGCAATGCCACACACAGCGCAGCGGCAAAACTAGAGGCGAAGTGATCGGGCAGCAGATAGGATTTCAAGTGCAAGGTGGCCGACTCCTGGTTTTGGGCATGAAACCGGATAGAGGTACCATCAAGTGTCTGGGTAATGCCATCAAACCAGACGGTGTTGCCGGAATCCCTGCCAAACGTCGCTACGGTTGCTCGGGTGCGATGACGGCAGGCCAATACCAGGGGATCGTCGGCATTAAGAATTGCTAAACCGGTGGGTGACAGCGAGGCGATGAGTCTGCCTTTTTCTTGGGCAATAGCCTGCTTAATTGCCGCTTCTTTATCGGGCACGTCTTTACCGGAAACAAGCGCGTCAAAAGCTTGGGCATGCACCACCCCCACATTCAAGAAAATCCCCACCTGGGGCTGGATAATCGAGAGCAGATAGCCCATATTTTTCGGCGCCGTGGGCGCATCAATGCCCATTTCAACTACATAGGTATCGTAGGTGGGCCATACGCGTGCAAGTTGCAGAGGAATTTTAAGCAGCAACTTAAACCAATCTCGTTTCGAATAGTCAGTCGGAGCAAGGTCAAGCACATTAAGCGGGATGCCGCTTTCAGAGTTGGCTTTGTATGATACTTTAAGCGCATGCGTGTCTTGGAGGACAGCGGCCACGGCATTGCGGGTGCTGGTTTTGCCGGCACTCCCGGTGATACCAATAATGCGCGGCTTATTTTTGGCTACTTGTAATTTGGCCGCACTTTTAAGGTAGAGCAAAACTGGTCGTGAAATAAGGCTGGAAAAAGCAGACATAGGCTGATTATTTTTTGGCATTTAAAATATAGTCAACCGTTTGTAACACCTCTCGAGGATCAGCTTCGTCTTTGTTAATAAAGGTGAGAGCACCTAAGCGTTTGGCTTGTGCTTTAGCAAAATCATAACCGACACTGGAATAAATAATCACCGGGATTTTAGAAATTTTTCTTAACTCTTCAAGCACACCCAAGCCATCAACTTTGGGCATTTTGAGATCAGAAATAATGAGATCAATACCACCTCTCACAGCTAGATTAAGCCCTTCAGCGCCATCGCTCGCTTCAAGCACGCCGTAGCCCGAAAGTTTGAGAAGATCGCGCAGCATACCGCGAATCGCTTGATTATCTTCGATAACAAGAATTGTTTTCATAGAGGATTATCCTTAGTGCATGATAGTAGAGAGAGTATACCAGTGGTCAGGGTAGTAACGGGAGTGACAAACTCGTTGTTTGGGAAAGTGTTAGTGACTGCGAGCTGCTGGCTTGGCCATTGCTATGCGTTAGCTTCCAGGGCACGCTCGGGATTCCTGGCTGTTTAAGCAGGGTGAGTGAAGAGTCAGGCTTGTTACCTTTGTTCGCTACTTCTAGTCGAACGCTCACGGTTGAAGTCTGCCCACCCTCAACTTGGTGGAGAAATCCCCAAAAGACATACTGGGCAAAGGCTTCGTGATCAATATCGTAGGCATCAAGCAGTACGCCGTCAATCGCCACCGACGTTACAAGCACATCTTTGGGTAAGAGTAGGCGCAAATAATTTTTATACCCGCCGCCAAAATGATACGGCGGCTCTGGCTTGGGCAAACTGGTATTAGCAAATTGCAATGCGAGTTCATGAGTCACACGTTCATCTTCAAAAGTAATCGTATCGCTGAATTGGCGGGCTATACAGCAATTAGCCTTGGTGCTGCCCACATTAGCCTCAACAATGCCCAGCACCAGGGGAGTACAGCCCTGCGCATCACACTTGACCTCAGGCAAACTGCCATCCCATCCCAACAAACGGACTGCTTGCGCTACTGAAGGTTCTTGAGCTGAGATCATAATTTCCCTCCGTGAAAGCTCATCAAGCAGAAGAGTGGCTACTTCTACTCCTTTTGCAACCGGCAAACGAGCTAGTTTTGCAGCAAACGAGTCGCTTAATGAGCGCAAAAAGTCGCCCTTTTGGGTGCTGCCGGGAAAGAAATTGGCTTCGGCTTGGGCTTGGGTGATCGCATACATATTTTGACTGTCAATGGTTACGTCATAATCCAGGACAGGAATGGGCCCCACCAGATCGAGCACTTTTTCAACAGTGGAGAGATTAAGGGCGACGAGGATATCGGCTGGCTTTTCCTGCCCTTCAGCAAAAAACCAGTTGATGCTTTGAGCAGCGGTCGGGAAATCAGGGTGCCAATTGCTGTCGCGCAGACGCCACCCCGGATGGTCGCCAGCAAAGAGATAGTGCCTGATACCATAAGGTTCCTCCACATAGCCTTTGATCTGACCATCAGGCACATAGATATCTTCAACGTGCACGTCTATAATGCGAGTCTTATCAAGAGTGAGGGTGGCATACGAGCCCATAAACCCGCCGCTGGGGCGGATTTCTTTGTTGTTTTGCAACAAGATTCTATAAGTGATGGGTTTATTCTGTCCCAGAAGTTCTGATAGGTGAGGAAAGAGAGGCTGAATAGCGTCACTGAAGGTCTGCAAGCTGTGGAGGGTGTGGTGGTAAGAAGCCAGGGAGCTTAATTGGGAGGAAACCAGCCTCCATAACCTTGACTGAGACAATGCGGTGTTTGCGTTAGCCAACCTGTGGTGCGCGTCATTCGCTATTTTCGAGAGATCGGCATCACTGCAATCGACGAAACACGCTTGGATAGTGGCGGCAGATAACAGCAATTCTGCCTGGGACGAAAGGATGGAGGGAATTTCGTTTAAGACGGGAACCATGTGTAAGACGCGGGTATGGGAAGCGAAGCGAGCCAGTTCTTGGTGCGCGGCCAATAAGCGTTGGGTGCACCTTGAAGAGTGCACCTGCTCACAGGCCATAAGCGCTTCTTGAGTTTGAAACACAAAGTTAACCCAAGGTCGCAACGCCGTGGATGCAGCCAAACATCCCGTCAGCAAAAGACACACGAGTAGAGCGGTTGCAATTGAAGAGAAGTTAAAATGAGGTTTTTTTTGCTTCACCCTTTGATTCTACCGCACGAACGACATCTCGATGTGCGTAAGTAACCCTAACTTGCGAAGGCTAAAAAGTTCTCGCGTCCGCTCGAACAGTATCACGAGTTTCGCATAGTCTTTTACGTCATCCTGAACTTGATTCAGGATCTGTGATGCATCTCTCTTATTGGATTCCGGACAAGACTATCCGTCAGCTGACGGATGTCTTTATCACGCCTGAAAAGCCTGACTTACAGCCGGAATGACAACTCGAAATAATTACGTAAGTACTACTATTCTATTGCGATGCTTTTGATGGTGTCGCC
>CAZVUJ010000119.1:0-3566 GCA_964630135.1 uncultured Pseudomonadales bacterium
AACTCTGGATTGAAAGGCATGGTTTG
The DNA here is from genome assembly GCA_964630135.1 of uncultured Pseudomonadales bacterium. GTDB lineage: Bacteria > Patescibacteriota > Microgenomatia > UBA1400 > RBG-16-45-19 > CAYYKL01. Next base: position 27 of record CAZVUJ010000119.1, read on the forward strand.
GCAATTAAGAAGAAAATTCAAAATATGATCATGAAACAACAACAAATAACGTTATCAGTAGTAATCCCTGCGTATAACGAGGCTAATACCATAGAGCACGTATTAATTGCCCTTGATACAACTAAACTTGTTCATCAAGTCATTGTTGTCGATGATGCCTCTACGGATGAAACCCAAAAAATTGTCCATGCATACCAACCTGCTTCGTATGCAATTCAAATAATTAAACACGAGCAGAATCAAGGCAAAGGCGCAGCTATTCGAACGGGTCTTGAAAAGGTAACGGGGAATTACGTGCTTATTCAAGACGCGGATCTAGAATATGATCCTGTCGATATTCCAAGCCTGCTCGACCCCATTAATCGGGGGAGAGCCACCGTTGTGTACGGTAATCGGTTGACCGGGGTGCATACCAATATGTTTTTTTGGCACCTTATCGGGAATAAATTCTTAAACTTTGTAGTGAATATCCTGTTCAATTCAATTCTCATGGACATGGAAACGGGATATAAAGTTATTCCCACTGATCTCATGCGCTCCATTAAGTTGCGCGCTAACTCATTTACGATTGAGCCGGAAATAACCTGTAAGCTTTTAGCCCGGGGAGAAAAAATTGTCGAAGTTCCTATATCGTATGCGGCACGAACCTATGCCGAAGGCAAAAAAATCAGCTGGAAAGACGGCTTTGGCGCGCTGGCAACGATTATCAAAATTCGCTTGCGAAAAAATCAAGCTGCAGGGGAGGTGCCTTTGTGGTCAATCGAGCCACTCTTGAGGAACTTGCGCATGCGGCCTGTCGTTGAGCATATAAAACCGGGTGAAGTATTGGTTGATGTTGGCTGCGATGATCCACCCTTAACGCTCTTAGCTTTTCAGGATAAATTCACCACCTTAATTGGCCTAGATATTGTCGTTAAGGATCGCAGCGAGGGGAAAATTGCCTTAAAATATGCCAACTTTGACGACAAGATCCCCTTACCTTCCAATACCACTGACACGATTACCATGCTTGCCGTACTTGAGCATCTCGATCATCCTGAGGCAATAGTTAGAGAACTGTATCGCATCGCCAAACCCGGAGGACAAGTTTTGTTAACGGTGCCTGCACCGCCCGTAAAACCTATTTTAGAATTGCTAGCAAAACTAGGAATTGTCCGTTCGGATATGATTGCCCAGCACAAAAATTACTTTACCCAGGACCGTTTGGGCTCGCTGTTTTTGGATGCTGGATTTAAACAGGTTACTATTAAGAATTTTCAGCTTAAATTCAACACTTTTTTACAAGCTAAAAAATGAATAAAAATCAGAATTCCAAAACCAAGCCTGAGCTATAAAAAAAGTGCACGTTATTTCAGGACTTCTTAAGGGAGACTGGTTTTTTCTATCTAAAAAATAAAATTGGGTCAATTAATTGAATTACAGAAATAAATCAAGACTCATTAAATAATGATTACCTTATTGTGGATTATCGTTAGCCTTGCTTTATATCTTGCATCATCTATCGGATTGGGATGGTTGCCGGCAAAACAGTGGTTGAGAACTGATGTTCAGCGCATTATTGCAGCGCTAACGTTGAGTATTCCGATCTGGACACTGCAAGCATATAGTGCAGGATATGCTCAGGTGCGTTTTATGGGCGGAGTGGTCGCCCTAATAGGGCTTATTGTCGCGCTGACTCATGTCAAAGAAATTACCCACGCAGCATTTGCAGTTGTGCTGTTAATAAGAAGATATCGCATACTAACAGCCTTTGCCCTTATTAGTCTTGCGATCCAACTACTGGGTGTAGTGGGATCAGGCATTCCTCACACTGATGGGGCTCGGGTTTTTCACCGCTTGCAAAGTAGTGATGGGTTGATGCACGCGGCGTTTGCTCAATCAATGGTACGTGAATTTCCTCCTCTCCAGCCAGGTGCAGTCGGAATGCCGATAACTAACTACCATTATTGGTCAAATTTATATATTGCGGAAATATCCCGATTGTTTAATGTGCCTGTTGATGTGCTCTTATTTCAAGTCATACCCGTGTTACTCGGCCTGCTCCTTGTTGCTCATCTTGTTTTGCTTGGCCAGGCAATCAGAGTATCTATAACGAGTTTGGGGTGGATGTTGTTTTTCCATTTTTGGGCAGGTAATAGCCTCACTTTTTTAAGCAAAATCTTTAAAAACACTTGGGATTTTACCTTGCCTGCCATAGACCATGGCATGATTCAGTTTTATAACCCGCCGCAAACCTTTGCAAAAATGCTGCTCTTCTTTTTCGCGTGGTGGTGGATCACTTCACTGCGCCGCAAGCGACCATCGTTTTACGAACTTTTTGCCTTGCTTAGTTTGCCCGCATTCATGTTTGGATACAAGGTTTATTTTGGACTCTATGCATATTGCTTTGTCATGCTGTGGGCAGTAGTTAGCTATGGGCGGGAAGCTCTGACCAAGCGGTTGGTAATAAAGGATTTTCTTATTTTTATGCTCGCCACAGCACTCAGCTTAGTGCTGGCTTTTTGCATTTATACCCCGCCCAACAAACAAGCGGGTGGTTTGTTTTGGGCACCATTAGCTTGGCCGAAAATTCTTCTAGGACAACAATACTTGAATTGGAACGAATGGTGGCTGAGGATGCAAGTCTACGAAGAAGCTGGAAGCTGGAAGGGTTTAGGTGCTATTTACTTGAGTGCAAGTCTCATTTGTCTTATTGGAATTGGAGGCACTCGGCTAATAGGGTTAATAAGTTTGCCTCATGTCCTTACATCGCAGGTAACCAAAAATTGGTGGATGACAAACTTCATTGCAAGCTTAGCTTTTTTCTTTGTGGTCATGAATTTCTTGCAAATATCGGGGGGAGCTAATACCTTCAATTTTTTTATTCTGAGTTTAATTGTCTGGGGTTGGTTTAGTGGCATAATCATGGGAGAAGTTGTTTCTCATTGGAGCAAGAAAAAGTATGTAATAGTTGCCCTGATCATCATACTTACTTCGGTTCCCCGGCCTTTGCAAGAAGTGTGGTTGTGGTACAAAAGCTATACACAAGCTGAAGGCTCATTCGTCTTGCAAGCCAGTGAGTTTGAGGCCTTGAGTGCTCTGCGCACAATGCCTGAGGGAGTATTTGTCTCCAGCCCCCACGACACTCAGGATTTTTACGAAACACCCTACCGTTCTTTTTTTGCCAACAAACCAAGTTTTCTCTCAGGTCTGGGGATCTTGAAAAGCCACAATCAGTCCATAGCAGACCGAGAAGCATACGTGAAGTTGCTGTTTAATCAGCAAGACTGGCAAAGTTTTCGCGATATGCTGGCTTCAAAAGACATTACGTATGTTTTTCTATCAACTCAAGCTCTGCAGCAGTTGCGTTTTGCTTCATCTCCCGAACTAGCGTCAGAAACCGTGTATGCTAATGCCGATTTCAAAGTAATTAAAGCCCTAGAATAATGATACGATAAAAGCAGTTACGCCTATGAGTATAAACCTATCCAAAAATACAGGTATTGCCGTACTTGTGTTGTTAGTAAGCCTTGTATTCACCCGATTCATGTGGCTTGATCA
>CAZVUJ010000120.1:0-3539 GCA_964630135.1 uncultured Pseudomonadales bacterium
GGCTACTATAACAAACTGATGCTGATCAGATCAAGGGGCAGAAGGTAACATTTCAGGCTGTAGAGAGAACATAGGTATTTAACCTTGAGCCTGGATTCCCGATCATTCCAACGAGTCACCTGGTCTCTCTATCAGCGCACTAGTACGCTGATAGATACGATTAGCTTGCATTGGGACATACGCAGCTTGAGGTGTGGTCTAAACGGGATTCCTGAATCAGGTTCAGGACAGGCTCTATCTCCGCCTATCCGGCGGATCCAGAATGAATCTCGAGTAACGTGCGTAAGTCCTGTTTGGGAGTTATCTCTAAAACCTGTTTTTGCCACGTGTACTGAATTCTTGGTTGCCCTGGGAATAACACCGTTATGTTTGTCTGTTGCACCAGCCATTGTGTAGAAACGTAACCGTGCCACGTCTTGTTGTTGGTGAGACGTGGCAGTGCCACGTCTCTACGTGAAGGTTATCAAGACACGAGTTTCGCACTTACTTAAACACAGCATGCTGTCATTCCGAGCCTGTCGAGGAATCCCTTCAAGATAAGGTTATACCGTAGGGATCTCTCGACGAGCTCGAGATGACAAAAGCATTAAGCGCGAAACTCGTACAAGGTAATAATCTCAATTCCGAAATGACGCCTCAAGAAATTGTCATTCGGGCTGATATGGGCTTTTCAAGCGTGATGTAGACGCGCGTGAGCAATCCTGTCTGCCCTGTCTGCCGATAGGCTTTTGTCCGGAATCAAATAAAAGAGACGGGCTGCAGATCCTGAAACCCTCCTACGCTAAAGCTTCGGAAGGGCACAGCAAGTTCAGGACAAACTCTATGGTCCAGCCTTTCGCGAAAAGCGGGACTCCAGGATGACAGAAGAAGACAGCATAAATGTGTGTGACGAGGAACAGCGTGAGGATAGTACCAATTACGAAATTCACATCTGGCAATAATGTGTCCATTGTCATTCCTGCTTAAAGCGGGGATCCAGTATTATTGCTGAAACCCTGGATTCCCGATGCAGGCTGCTTACGCTGCCTCCTCGGGAATGACAACTAGGCTTTCTTCCTTGAAGTGAATTTCGTAATTGGCACAGGATACCCAATAAATTTATTAACACTGTCTACGTAATTGCTTTTTTTATAGGTCTGAAATTGCTCTAAACTTGCGGCACCTCCGCTGTTATCTTTATGATGCATTTTTTTATCTATAACTATAGTATTAGTCATATAGATATCTAATGATATAAAAAACCAGGTCAGTTGATAGGATAATGATCCTATTGAATTATATTGATATATAATGATACGTAAATCCTTTTTACACTTGAGGAAATAGGGCTTGACACCTCTGGTGCATACTCCGTAGACTGAAAGTATAGAGCTTGAGTAAACCAGTGTGGCTCACGCCCCGCGCACAAACAGGGTGAACATATCTAGTCACCACGAAACAAGTAGGGCAGTCAGCAGGTTTATAGGCTTTTTCTAAAAGGGTGAGTTAGGTACGGACAGATTTTTCATAAAAGGGCGCTCGTTTAAAAAACGCATGCGTCAAGAGACCCGCGTGTGATCAAGCCTAATATTTTGACACACCAATCTGACCTACCATGCCTAAAAACCTGACTAAAAAACACCTTATTTCTCTTGGGCTTTTGGGAGCTGGTTTAGTCGCTTCACTGGTTGTTATTCACTCAAGGTATACGACCAGAATCCGCTCGCACGCGCAGGCCTTACGAAAAATAGCTGCGCGCGAAGCCATATTAGGCACCACTTCGAATGCGGTTACCCTCTACTACGACCTCTTAGACGGTTGGAATCTGGTGGCATTTCCCGTGGCTACTGTAGACCTGCAAAAAGCCAGCGACATTATGCGCTTATTTGGGCAGCAGGGAGCCTATGTGACGACGGTTTCGAGCTGGGACGGCGACAAGTGGGAAGAGTTTTCGATGCGTGGTGAGCAAGCCTATGGCTTTGATTTTAAGCTCGTGCCCCACGCAGCCTATTTTGTGCGCAACCATATTCCCACGATCGTGGCCATCACCGGCACTGCTGTGCCGCTTGACCTTGGAGATTTGGCTATCAAACCCGGTTGGAATGCCGTGAGTTTGCCGGAGGGTTTGCCCAACGCACTGACCGTTTTGGATGAGTTGAATGCGCAGGAGAAGAAGGGCGCAGCCCAAGAAATTAACCGGTTTAACTCCGGTTCTTGGCAGCCTTTTATCAAACAAGCAGTTGCCCCGGGTGAGATGCGCGAATACGGCGACAACTTTGCCATTGACCGCCGACTTGGCTATTTTGTGGAGGTCAAATAGCCAATTATGCAGTTTGCAAACAAAAGCTTCTCGGCATTTAGGGACAGAATCGATCAGGCGATTGAGGACGTGAAACAGGTTGGTTTGAAGCCGCTATTTGCTTCATATATACAGCTTTTAAGCCGAAAACAAAAAGCGCTCATTTTGGTTCTGCTGGTTCTTTTTTCGAGTGTCATACTTCTGTCTCCCGTGCCAAAAGACGTGCGGCCTGTAAATGTACACGCGCGGTCTGTTTCCGTCGCATGGATCTTACCGCGAGCCAGCTGGGGCTGCGCGCTGTTGCTCCCTACGTCACTGAATACGCTGCCGCGAATCGGTTGCGAAGGCTCAATCGCAGCAGTGCACTTACAAGAACTAACCAATCTCAAGCCCGAAACCAGCTATCGTATTGTGCTGATCTCCGGCTTGATGCCCGCAATCTGGACTAGCCCGCACGTCACCACTACTGCCATCAGGGAGGAAATGCCCGATATGCCCAAACCCGCCTATGGCAGTGTGCTGTTTGATCAGGAAAAGGTGGCTGGGGCATTGGTGCTGGTTTACGCCAACACCAGCCAGCCTCAGTATGCAGTGGCGGCCTTGACCAATGCTCAAGGAAACTTCGCCGTTGATTTAGCTAATGTGTCTGAGGCAGGGAATAGTTACGTCCTTGATGCCTTCGCCAGCGACCACCGTTCGGCTCGGCTGGAAGCTGATATTCGCCTGAGCACGCCGTTTCCACCCTTGCTCTTGCATGACCAAATCGTGTCCTGGTGGGAAAACCTATGGTTGCGGTTGAAGGGAGCGCGCTAAGCAATGCTGCCTATCAAACGCCTGCATCAGCAACTCATAGCCCTGACTGTGCTGTTTAGCATGAGTTTGCAGCAAGTGTACCCGATTGCCGAGGTCTGGATGGCCAACCTTTCTCGCCCAACTCCGGTCAAAGCTCAAGAGGTGCAGCAACAGTGGAGTCCGTGGGTGAGTTACTCGGTGAGTGCGGTGACCGGCGGCAGAATGGAAAGAGCCCGGTCTTTTTCCCAATCCACTCATCCTGTCAATCGTGAGCCCAAGCAAACCCTGGTTTCGGTTGACGGCGCCACCTTATTATCGCGGGTTTTTGCCAATGGGCGCTGGGGAGAGTGGAGCAGCGCTTCCGTGGCTGATTTGCGCATTCCCGGAAACAAAAACCAGCTCTTGCCGCTGCCCGCGGAAGGCGGCGCGCTGGTGCCCTTTCCCACCGATTCGACCACCACGCTCCAGC
>CAZVUJ010000121.1:0-3524 GCA_964630135.1 uncultured Pseudomonadales bacterium
TCAGCATTTGCTCCATGGCATCGATTTTGACTTCACTGTCGCGCGGCACCCGGACTTCCAGCAGAGTAAAACCCAAACTCACCTGCTCACGGTCTTTATAGCGCCACCACTGCAAGAGCACATACCCCAGTCCTGCTAAGGCTACCAGAATCACCGCCGTAAACAGGAGCAACCAAAACCAATACACGAGCAAGTTAATAAAAGGATCCATGAACGACACGCCAAATTTAGTAATCGATACCAGTCTATTCTACCCTACCAATGCCCTTGCGTTTACTTCAGGATTTTAAGTTTTGGCTTGATTACTCATCTCTTTAGCCCGAAAGACCTTGGTTAAGCGCAGACACCACTCCGCTAACCACCTAACACTCTCCCCTACTTTGTGTTTCTGAGCCGATTCAATTTGATCAAGTGTTAGGGGCAAAATCACCTGGTCACTCACCACTTGGGCTGAAGGGTGCGCCACTACCACCGCACTGTCTTGTACCACGGGCTGCGTTAGCTGCACGTCCTGGGCTTTTTCAACTTTCTCCATCCACGATTCCACTTCTGGTGCCAGCTCAATTGGTTTACTCACCTCTACCAAAGGAACTGCCTCTGCAGCGTGAGCTACCGGCTCAATTTCTTTGCCGCCACTGGAGCTTAGTGCTGAGGGTGTCTGAGCGGGGTCCGGTCGGCTTGGGGCAACCGTATTTCGGGCTGAGGCTACCCCGTCATTGCCAGAAAGAGTTGGGGAGCTAGGTGATGGTTGAGGAGTCGCATAGTCCATAGTGGTTTGTACTTTTATTGTAGCGTGACTAAAAGAGTTAATCACGGCTCACGTTATTAATCGCATATTCACCGCATTATTGCCGCAGCCCCTTTCCCTTTCTAATCCCGTTTTAGAAATTTCATTTCTCTTGAAAGAGGTAATTCGCCTATCCTTAACTACCCCGCCCGCTCCATCACCAATGCTTGAGTCGGTAACTCAGACGGATGATGGATACTTTGCGCCAGCTTGATGGCACCCCACACATTGTCTTGGGCGGGCACTTGTGGTCGTGCCTGAGGATAAGCACGCAAGAGAGCTTGAGAAAACTCCCGAGCCACCACTTCTTGTCGCAACAACCCCCCCACCAAAGCCACGGGCAAGAGTGATTGGTCGGTGAGCGACAGACGGTTAACGACAGCAGCAAAAGCTTCCAGCAGCGCTGCTATCAACGCTTCAAGATAGGGTTGCACATACGGACGCATATCTTCCCGGGACAGGAGGTGTGAAAGACTGGCAATGGCCTGAATGGGCAGATTTTTTTGATAGACAAAAGACAGCAAGTCTTCGATCTTTGCTAGATTAAGTGCTGCCAGCACGGCTTGACTTACGGGAGTGAGCTGGCGTCGGCCATCATACTCGGCCATCACTTGTTGGAGGAGTTTCTGGCCAAACGCAAACCCAGAGCCTTGATCACCTAGCGCATATCCCCAACACCCAGCCGAGGCGGCAGCCTGACCTCGCCTGCCCCAGACGTGGGCCCCCGTTCCCGACACCACCACCACCCCACAATCATCGTTAGTTATCAAGGGCAAGCCCAACAGGGCGTCATTGACCACATACAATCGCCGAGCACCCAACGTTTGGCTGTAGAGTGGTTGCTGGAATAAAAACTGCTCCAGCACCTGTTTATCATGCAGGGTATCAAAACCAGCTACACCCAAACAAGCATGAGCCAGGTTATCTTTCGCTTCAGGCGCCTGAGCCAAAGCTTGATCAACGGCCGCCTGAATATGCTCAAACACCACCAAAAGGGGGATGTTATGTGGATTCCCTCCCCCACTCTTGCCCTGACCCACCACTTCCCCTTGGTTAGAAACCACCATCGCCCGCGTTTGACTGCCGCCGGCATCAATACCTAAAAAATAGACTGAGTCAGAAGCTTGGTTCATGAAACTTAAAGTGTGATCTAAAACGTAAAAAGATGCTGCTTAAAATTAACCACTTTTCCCTTTGCTACCACTACTCCCTCGCTTTTGAGGAGGGCAATTTTGTGCTCCAACGCTTCACCCTGGGTTTGGCCTTGAAATCCCCCTAGAGAACCATCACTGGCCACTACTCGGTGACAGGGCACTTGAGGGGCAAACGGGTTAGCCCGCATGAATTGCCCAATAGCCCGATAGGCCGTCGTGCCTGCGGCATGTGCCAAGTGTTTATAGGTAGTCACTTTGCCCGCGGGCACCGTTGCCAGAGCATCATACGTTTTTTGCGCTAGGGGCGTCATAAGTTCACTATAGCGAAAAGCCAGTGATTTGTCTGTAGTAATTCACCACGCTCCTACCCGGGATCTCACATTAAAGATCCCGGGTAGCATAAAAAAGCTTAACGTTGAGCCTGGGCATAGAGGTTCTCAAACACGGCTCCAAAAAAACTCACTAGTTCTGGCTCTTGAATGATCACCGCCTGCGCCGATTCTGGCGCAAACGAAATGATCACGACGAGTGATTCGGTGACCATAAAGTCAGTGTTGGTGGCTCGCATTGACGTAAACCGCACTTGGTTTATGCGCGCATCCTTACCCTTGGCATACGCTCGATTATCGGCCGTATCCAGCAGTAACTCTCGCGTTGTTACTTTGCCATATAGTTTTGGCGCAAACACACGCTCAAAGTAGTCTCCCAATATTGCTTCATACGCTTGACTCAAGCAGACAATATCGATCTTTTTAGCCTGAAGCACCTGCTCGTAGGCCTCAAGTATGCCCGCCTTCCCACTCAGCACTCTGATGTGATGTGACATAGTCCTCACCTCCTTACTTTTGTCCAATACCTAGACAATTAATTATCGATCGTTTATATTTAACGGTATAAGTAGTAAAATTGTTGTCCAAAAAGAAGACAAAATGCCGCCTCCACCCCTTTCTCCCGCCGAAAAAGCCCTTAAAGCATTTCTTTCGACACTAGGCCTGGCCCCTGACGAAATCTCACTTTACAAAACCCTTACTACTCATGGCGCCCTCACGATACTCCAGTTGTCGCGCAAATCAGGCATTCCTCGCACCCGCGTCTACCGCACACTCGAAAGCATGCGTGCAAAAAAACTGGTTGAAGAAATTATCGATGAACATCGCACCCTGGCCCAAGCTGTTGCCCCCGAACGACTCCACCAGCTGCTCACAGTGAAACAGGCCGAAACCGATCACCTTACGCGTCTTTTTCCCAAAGTAGAAACCTACTTAACCCAACAAATCAACCGTCGCCAACCCAACACAGAAGTTAAATATTACAAGGGTACTTCAGGTATTCAACAGATGGCTGCCAACGTGCTTCAGGCGACTGACGAAGTCGTTGGCTACACCCAAACTGATTTTGCTCCCCTTGTGGGCAAAAAATTTGCCACTTGGTTCTACCAAGAGTTTCAAGCAAACAAGTTGCATATGCGCGACATTTATTCCGATCGTTACCTAGAAAGCCTTGGTAGCATTGAGAAGCTGGGCCAAACCCCACCCACGCTCACCCACCACTTCACCTCCCGCTATTTGTCTGCCGACAAACTT
>CAZVUJ010000122.1:0-3515 GCA_964630135.1 uncultured Pseudomonadales bacterium
GAGGTCTAACCCCCGACCCAAAAAAACCGTTTACACAATCATATTGACAGACCCAGGACATGGGCATCAAGCTAGGAATTTCAGTTTTGCTACCACCCAAACTATTAAAAAGTGCAGGGTCAATGTTCGAGAGAAGCGAACTTTCTGTTGACATATGCAGACCTAAACTATCTTATATGTGCGTATTCTCTCTCTCTTCAAAATGTGAAATTTTCCCGTAGTCTAGTATAATTACCCATAAAGGAGTTAAGTATGTATCACATCAAGCAATTCAAAGAAGTGGAAGTAAAACCCGCGGTTCGGTTTGGCCAGCCGGTGGTGGTGGGAACCCGAGTAGCGGTGGCGGATATTTTAGCTTTGTTGGAAGCCGGATATCGGATTGACGAGATCCCCAAGCAATACCCCCAGATTAATCTTGATCAAGCCAAACAGGCAGTGCGTTTTGCTGCTCAAGCGCTCGGGCAAGAAGAAATTTTAACCTTCCATTCATGAATAAGTATCACCTTCTTGTTGATGAATGCGTTCATAAAGACGTGATTGACGCGCTGAAGCAAGCCGGCCTTGATGTGGTGAGCGTGGGGGAGTTGGGATTACGTAGTAGTAGCGATGATCAGATATTTCAAGAGGCCATTGAGCTACAAAGAGTCTTACTCACCTTTGACCGAGGATTTGGGAATGTCTTTGCTTTTGATATTGGTGCCAGTGAAGGAGTGGTGATTGTGTTGGTAGGGCAATATGTGCGTGAGGAAATAGTAAGCACGATAAGTCAATTTTTTAGCCAGGTACATCCTGGCAGAGTTAAGGGAAAATTAGTAATTGTGGGCAAAAATAGAGTCAGAATTATTCAAAGGTGATGTTCGGAGAAACTATGCGGCAGCGAGTTAATGTAGTGGCGATTATTCACAACGATAAAGGCGAGATATTGTTGTGCAAGCAAACTCAAACTGGTGTGTATCCTAATCAGTGGGGGATTCCAGGTGGAGGGGTTGAGCAAGGAGAAGGCTTGGAGGCAGCACTAAGGCGGGAGGTGTTAGAAGAGGTAGAATTGGAGATCAAAGAGATAACTCGGTTTATCTTTGGCGATGATATTCGAGATAAACGTAATAAAGATGGTGTGGTAGAGCCAACACATATGATCTATTTGCTCTACGACTGCCAGGCAAAAAACCCTGAGGCAGTGCAGTTGAATGATGAATTTGATGAGTATGCTTGGGTGCATCCGGCTCGTTTACGAACGTATGATCTCAACGCGCCCACCATCAAAACCTTTACCCAGAAAGGGTGGCTATAGGCATGGATACCCAGCAGTTAATCAAGCAGACACGACAACTCAATCAAGTGTTCCAGCAACGCTCCAGGAAATTAACGGTCGATGAGCGGATGCTAGACCTGATGGAAGAGGTGGGGGAGTTAGCCCAGGCGATCCTCATTGTTGAGAAAAAGAAGTTGACGAGCGACCCCGCTAAACAGCGAACCAAAGCGGATATTGCCAATGCACTTGGGGATATTTTATTTGATTTAGTGTTGCTGGCTGATGACTATGATCTGGATTTGTTTGAGGATTATTCAGAAGTCTTGCAAGAGTTAAAAGCGCGAGTGGAATCAGGTGAGTTTGACGCTACCACTTAAGGAGCTTAATAAAGAGTTTGTCCCAGAAAATAGCGGACTGTTGGGTCTGTCTGGCTGCATGCATAAAAATAAGTGGCGCTACGCTAGCTTTAGAAAGCTTCCTAAGTTGTTTAATCTGGGGAGAAGCGTGAGCAGCAAAAGCATGAATAGTTTCCCGATTATGAGCGATATTGATTTCCTGAATAGCCATAACTGCCTGGATAAAAACTTCGGTTGAGCCGGCCAAGGCTAATTCCTGTTTCTGAAGAAAACGGCGTAAACCACCTTGGCTTTTTAAGCTAGGCAAGAACCAGGAGGTCAACAAAGGAAAGGGTGTGGGGGAAGCATGAGAAAAGTAGTTGGGAGGCAAGTGATGCCTAAAGCCACTCAATAAGGCATAGAAGCGAGCCACTTCATAGTCCATGCGGCCGTTGATTTCCCCCAAAGTATAGGCACAACCAGCTAAAAAGAATTTTGGCTCTAGCGAATTTTGTGAAAGTTCCCACAACTGATCAAAACGATTGTCTTCTACAGCCAGTGTTGGCGAGCTTTTAAGATAAGCAATAATTGCTTGTGACAACTCAGCATCAGCCTGAGCATTGAGCCAATAACTGGCAGCCCGGCCTTGGATTGCAGCTGATAATTTTTGGAGCATGTCCTTATGGTAAGATGCGTTTCATATGAACGACAAGAGCGCAACCATTAATGACTTAAAGCAAAAAATTCAAGCCTTCCGGTCTGCGCGCGATTGGCAGGATGAAGACCCCAAAGACATTGCCTTGTCGCTGATCCTCGAGGCTTCGGAGCTGCTCGAATTATTCCAATGGAAAACGGGCGAGGAAGTCAAAAGCGAATCGCGCTTGCATGGCCCCATTTGCGATGAACTGGCCGATGTGGTTTGGTGGGTGCTCGTCATGACTGACCGCTTGGGGGTTGATTTAACTCAAGCCTTAGATAAAAAGATTGTTAAAAACGAAAAGAAATATCCCGTGTCGTTGTTTGGCAAGCACCGCAGTGAGGCTGAAAAATGGCGCGCCTATTACCGCGTCAAAGCTAAAACCCGCGGTGGCCACCCGCTGGCCGAGGATGATGAATAAAAGAAAGGTTATTATCTTAAGCCTTGTCCTCTTTTTGGTGGTGGGGGCCTGGTTGGCTCGCAACCGCTTTGGATTATTCCAGCAAACCCTAGAGCCGGGTGAGGTGGCGCGGCAAGAAGATGTAACACTGCCCCAAGAAACGCTTCAGCCACCAGATAGAGAAGTGGAGTCAGTTGCCTACCAGGTGGAAGTAGTTGCCCAAGGCTTAGAGGTGCCCTGGAGTTTGGTGTTTACCAGTGCCGAGCGGGTGCTACTCACCGAGCGCCCAGGCCGGATTCGCTCCATAGAAAACGGGCAGTTGCGCGAAAAGCCGTTGATGGTGCTGGATCAAGTTTCCAGCAACAGCGAAGAAGGCTTGATGGGCTTGGCCAAAGATCCGAATTATGAAACAAATCGCTATCTGTATGCCTGTTATGCTTATGCCACTGACGGGGTTTTACACGATCGAGTGGTTCGATTAGTTGACGAGGGGAGCTTACTTCGTGAAGACACCATAATTCTGGATGGGATTCCGGCGGCCACCAATCATGCCGGCTGTGCGCTTGCTTTTGGACCCGATGGCAAACTGTATGTGACCACCGGTGATGCCACCGATAAACATATCGCTCAAGACCTAACGAGCCTCGGGGGCAAGATCTTGCGCCTGAATAGCGATGGCAGCATTCCTGCTGACAACCCCTTTGCCAACTCGCCTGTTTATAGTTACGGCCACCGCAATCCCCAGGGAATTGCCTGGCATCCACAAACGCAAACTATGTACGCCACCGAGCACGGGCCCAGTGGCTTTGATGGCGCGGGTGGAGGGGACGA
>CAZVUJ010000123.1:0-3502 GCA_964630135.1 uncultured Pseudomonadales bacterium
TACTCGAGTGTCAGGGACGTGGTGCAGCGGGTAGCCAGCGGTTCGGCTCCCGCAAATACTACGCTACCCCCATGCTCACCAGCTTTGGGGCCGATGTCGATCAAATAGTCGGCCTCCAGCATGATTTCTTTGTCGTGCTCGACCACCACCACCGAATTCCCAAGGTCACGCAAATTTTTAAGGGTGGTAATCAAGCGGGTGTTGTCCTTGGGGTGCAAACCAATTGAGGGCTCGTCGAGCACATAGAGCACGCCTGTCAAACCGGTGCCGATTTGGCTGGCCAAGCGGATGCGCTGGGCCTCGCCGCCGGCCAACGTGGCTGCTTCGCGGTCAAGGGTCAAGTAGCCCAAACCCACACTGAGCAAAAAATTGAGACGGGCGGCAATTTCTTTGACCACCATTTTGGCAATGGTTTTTTCGGCTGGGGTGAGCACCAGTGAGGCAGCGTCATCAATAGCTGCTTGCAACTGGGAGATCCAGTGTTGCGTCTGCTCAATTTGAGTGGCAACAACCTCGTGGATATTTTTTTGGGTGACGGTGACGCTCAAGGCTTCTTTTTTTAGGCGGGCTCCCAAACACGTCGGACAAACTTCGTTAGTCATATAGGCTTCGAGTTGGGAGCGCACATAATCCGAGGTCGTTTCTCGGTGGCGGGCTTTAAGCAGCTCACTGAAGCCGTCGAACTTGGTCTTAAACGAAGTCATAAAGCCATGGGCGTTCGTGCCGCTCACCTCGATCAGGGCAGAATCACCATAGAGCAATAGTTGTTTAAACGTTTCATCAAGCTCACTAAACGGAGTCTTATAATTCACACCATAATGGGCAAAAAGTGCTCTCACTTTTTTGGCTAACCATGTTTCGTGATTAAACGCATTGGCTAGAGGGATAATGGCTCCCTCAGGCACTGATAACGAGGGAGCCAAAAATTTGGCCGGGTCAAATTTCATGAGGGTCCCCAATCCCGTGCACGTTGGGCAAGCTCCATGGGGGGTGTTAAACGAAAATAACCGGGGTTCGACTTCACCAAAACTAATGCCACACTGCGCACAGGCTAAGTCTTGCGAATAGAGGTGTTCTTCCGTGGACTTGGGTGCTTCAGGGAAATCTTCACCTTTGTCCAAAATATCGACGGCAATGGCTAGGCCGTTAGAAAGGTCTAAAGCGGTTTGCAAACTCTGATGGATCCGAGTATGCAGTTGCGACATAAAGTCCGCCTGCTTGAGGTTGCGCTTGACCAGGGAAATCCGGTCCACAACCACATCAATCGTGTGCTTATTGGTCTTGATCAGGGCAATGTCGTGATCGAGGCGCATCACCCGGCCATCAAGGCGCACCCGCACAAACCCTTTGTGTTTAAGGTTTGCTAAAAGCCCCGAAAACTCACCTTTTTTATCGCGCACCACGGGAGCGACAATAAGCCACCGGGTGAGGGGAGTGGCCTTAGCCTTCTTTATAATCATGTCCATTACTTGAGCGTGAATTTGATCGATCGTTTGCGGCGCAATTTCCCGGCCGCAGTTAGGGCAGTGCGGGTGGCCAATGCGGGCAAACAGCAGGCGCAGATAATCGTAGATTTCGGTGATCGTGCCCACGGTCGAGCGAGGATTATGGGAGGTGGTTTTTTGATCAATCGAAATAGCTGGCGATAAACCCTCAATCGAATCTACCTCAGGCTTGTGCATAATGCCCAAAAATTGCCTCGCATAGGAACTTAACGATTCCACATATTTGCGCTGACCCTCGGCATAAATCGTGTCAAAAGCCAGCGACGACTTGCCCGAGCCCGACAAGCCTGTCATCACCACCAGTTTATTTTTGGGGATAGCGATATCGATATTTTTGAGGTTGTGTTCCCGGGCACCCTTAACGATGATATGGGTGGCTGGGGTGGGTTC
This sequence comes from uncultured Pseudomonadales bacterium, assembly GCA_964630135.1. Classification (GTDB taxonomy): domain Bacteria; phylum Patescibacteriota; class Microgenomatia; order UBA1400; family RBG-16-45-19; genus CAYYKL01. Next base: position 1,896 of record CAZVUJ010000123.1, read on the forward strand.
TTGGTGCATACAACACGTGCCTTTTATTTTTTTCTATAAAATAGACGAAGGATTATTTTACCCTACTTGCAACCGTTTTATGGCATCACGATATGTCGCAGCCAGCTCAAAATCCCAATCTGCGGCCGCTTTTTTCATTTCTTTGGTCAAGTCTTTAACCATTTTAGAAACGTCTTGCGGCGTTAAACTGCTGGCATTAATGTCGTCGAGTGATTCCCACCCGAGTGTCGCAAATGTCTTTAGGGGCTTGATGACAGCTTTCTGGGCTTCCGTTTCTGCTTCTTTATCCAACAATTTTTCCCGCACAGGTTTGCTAATACTTGAGGGGGTAATGCCGTGAGTGGCATTGTAGGCGGCTTGAACCATGCGCCGCCGATTCACTTCTTCCAACGCGGCAACCATAGCTTTCGAGTGTTTGTCGGCATAGAGAATCACCTTGCCGTGTTCGTGCCGTGCCGCCCGGCCCATGGTCTGGATAAGCGAGGTGCGCGAGCGCAAAAAGCCTTCTTTATCGGCTTCCAGAATTGCCACAAGAGTGACTTCGGGCAAATCCAAGCCCTCACGCAACAGGTTGATGCCCACCAACACATCAAACTCACCCAGGCGCAAACTATCCAGAATATCACTGCGCTCGAGCGTGTCGATGTCGGAGTGCAGATAGGCCACCTTGGGCAGACGAAAGACACCAGATGAGTGATGAGCCATGTCCTTCAATCTTTCATCCTTCATCCCGGATCTTTTATCTTTGCGCATCACTTCTCGTATTTTCTCTTCGTCATTCAAATAATCAGTCAGGGCTTCGGCGGTGCGCTTGGTGAGGGTAGTGACGAGCACCCGTTCACCCTGGGCAATGGTCGCCATAATTTCCCGAATTAAATCCGGTATTTGGTTGGTCGTGGGGCGCACTTCAACCGGCGGATCCAGTAAACCCGTGGGGCGAATCAGTTGTTCAGCCACATTACCCTGGCTCAACGTTAATTCAGTTTCAGTGGGGGTGGCGGAGACATAGACGATGTACGGCAGGCGCACCTCAGTTTCCTCGTATTGCAATGGCCGATTATCAGCCGCCGAAGGCAAGCGGAAACCATAGTCGATAAGCGTTTGTTTGCGCGCCTTGTCGCCAAAATACATACCCTTAAGCTGGGGCAGGGTGATATGCGATTCATCGATCACCGTCAAAAACCCCGGATGAGCTTTGCCTTTGCCAAAACGCTCGGCATTCAGCTTGAAATAATCAAGCAGGGTATAGGGTGGGTCGTCCGGTTTGCGGCCATCAAAGTAGCGCGAATAATTTTCAATGCCATTGACATAGCCCACCTCTTTGATCATTTCCAGGTCATGTTTCACCCGCTGCCCCAAGCGGTATGCCTCAACAATCCGGTTTTGGGATTTGAGTTCCTCCAAGCGCTGAGCCAGATCATGCTTAATCTGCTCGTAGGCTTGATCGCGGTTAATGGGATTGGTGATATTGTGTTTGGCCGGATAGATCTGCACTCTGCCACCGGGAATTGCCTGAGCGGTATCCGAGGTTTTAACCGGCTCAAGACTCACCGGATCGACTGCAGTAATAGTTGCAATTTTATTGCCTTCCATTTCAATTGAGAGCG
>CAZVUJ010000124.1:0-3478 GCA_964630135.1 uncultured Pseudomonadales bacterium
ACCTCTGAGGGCAGATACCCTTCACAGATAATCCCCAATGGATTGAAGCGCTCGTTGAGGGCTTGCTGTAACATAAGCTCCACATTTGAACGGTCATTTTGAATTTCTTGGAGAGTGAAATTTGCCAATACGCGGGCAATAGTCGAGCGGGAAATAGGGCGAATCACTTTAGAAACAAATTTATCCCCAATATTCTCCCACAATTGAGGGGCTTGGGCCTTGTCGATACGAAACAAAATGGTGCCTTCCGCTTGAATATATTGGCCATCTTTGGTGCGGGTGCGCACGGGCTCATCTCCCAAGACTTCCTTTTGACTGGCGTCAAAACCTTCACGCAGCGTATACTCCTGCGTTTGTGCATTAAAAAGCTTTGCAATTTGCCAAAAGGGAATCTTTAAATGCAAACCAGGCCCCCACACCCGAGGCAACACACCCCGACCACGATCATAGAGGCAGGCAATATGTCCGGGGGGAACGGAGATAAAAAAGCCACCAACTACTTCGTCAACGAGAAAACCGACAACTAATCGATCAAAATCCATGCGACTCCTCAATGCCTAAGGTACCACACTTTAGGCATAATTCCCAGGCTAGACAAATAAGTTCATGTATGTCCTATAATTATACCCAAAATTGACTCCAAAGGCAATGAACATGCCACGACGTTTTTCTTAACCTGGGCAGGGGTTACGTGGTGTCATTCCCGCAACCGTACCTCCTTAAGGAATGACAAATACAGTGCGTAAGTCCTGCATTTACTCCAATTGCAAGAGCTTTGCTTCCAGATCTGAAGAAGAAATAGTGGGCTTATCGGCTGTGATAACCACAAAATCAACCTGGGCTTTGCGGCACAGCGCCCGCTTATTCTCGAGGTATTGAGAATTTGATGAAGCGGCATACACCTCCGGCTTAATGGATGCTAAGAGATGCAACCATGCAGCTTGCTCATCAAACTGTTGCGGTAGCGCAAAGGCATGATCAACGCTTTTAAGGGCTTCCACTTGCTCAAGTCTGATCGCCAAGGGGTGTATGGGCCTGTTTTTGCCTTTAATTCTTTTAACTCGCTCATCGGTTTCGATGCCTACCACTAATGTATCTCCCAGAGCTCGAGCTTTGGACAAAAACCGCACATGCTCAAGATGTAAGAGATCAAACACGCCAGTAACCAGCACGATTCGCTCCCGCCTTTCCCGCCAGGATTGCAAAGAGGTGGTTAATTCGCTCGAAAGCATATCCATAATCATCTCGATTCTATCAAAGGAGTGCGTGATCTAAACCTATGCTGAAGACAAACCTAATTGCTGGCAGCGTGCTTGGTATTTGCTAAGCACTAAGTCTGAGGTGTCCCGCGGGTGAAAGAACGCTCGATGCTCATCGACTAATTCTCGGGATAGATGTCTTTTCATGTAGGCGAATTGAAGGGCAAACAACAACCGATTGACATACTGCCTGAATCCTGAAATGGGGGAATCTTGAGGAGGCAAACTGGGGAGGCGTATCTTTTCCAGTGCATGCGGCACATAGGCTTCGATCCAACGGTTAGCAGCCAGAAATCGCTCGTATGCCTGATTGCGACTAAACAGAGGCTCCACCTGGATGACCTCATGGGCCGTGTAGAGATTCTGCTTACTTTCGGGAATTGCCAGCGCATGGCTATCAAGATACATATTAAAACAAAGTTTATTGGCAACTGAACTGTTCTTTCGTAATCGTAAACGGGCTTTTCCGGATAATCCCAGTGTTAAAGAAATGATGAATCTGGTCAACCAGACACTCGAATGCTGAGTGATCACCAAGATATCAATATCATCTTGAATTTGGGCATTATCCATCGCCACATTGCCGGTAAGCCAGACACCCTCAATCCAGGGGATATGGTGCATCAGGGCACAGGTTTTTTGGGCCAGATCTCTTTTTTTCTGTGAAGCAGCTAGAGTTTTGGTGCGCAGTTGTGCTACATACTTGCGGTTGAAGAGGCCATAATACGGAGGACTATGAAACAATTTTTGAGCGGCCACCAATGCTTGAAGGGCATTGTCTACCTCAGCATACGAATACGATGTCTTACTGATAAGGTAGTGGTATACCTGTGGTGAGGTGAGCGCATACTCAAAACAATCAGCATAGACAATGGTTCGCAGGACGGCTTGTTCCAGATTGGTCATAGCAGCATTGTAGCAGCCAGAGGAACAATCGTAGCGTATACTAATACTAAAGGAGCAGTATGCTAAAAAAACAGATTCAAGATGCGATTACCCAAGCCATGCGCGAGAGAAACCAATTGAGACTTGATGCTCTGCGGTATGTGCTCTCTCAGATTAAAAATACGGAAATTGACGCACACCACGAACTTGACGACTCGGAAGCAACTGCCGTTATCCAAAAAGAAGTTAAGCGCCGCAAAGACGCAATCGTGCACTACCAAGCTGCGGGACGACAAGATTTAGTTGATCATGAAATCGCTCAGCTTAATGAGATCGAGGTCTATGCTCCCAAGCTACTCAATGAGTTGGAGATTGGTGTTATTGTCGACGGAATTATTGCGTCGGGAACTCACGAATTTGCTGCCGTCATGGGCCAAGCCATGAGCCAACTTAAGGGCAAAGCGGATGGGGCCATGGTGAGCCGCATCGTTAAAGCAAAATTGCCGTAAACTCTCGATATTCCCCATGTCGTAGCATTTTTATGTACAAGTATGGGTTGTCAAGAGCGCCTAAACTTGCTATGGTGAAGACACATGCTCGAGCAACCTACCTCTACTCATCAATCAACTATCTATAAAAAACTTTTTCTTTCCCTACCGCTTATTGTCTTTTTATGGTGGCTTAACTATTTAGGCTACTAGCCTATAAGGTTTATCTCGGCCAGACTTTTTTACCGGTTTCGGAGTCAATGATTTCAATAGCCATGGTCGGGCAACTCTGCGCTGATAAAAGCAGATTTTCATCGGACTCTTCACTGGCCGAGGCCAATACTTCGGCAATTTGCTGCTCATTGAGCTTAAATGCCTTGGGAGCAACGGCAACACAGGAAGCAGCGCCGATACATTTTTCATTGATAACTCTCACTTGGTATTTACCGGCACCCTTAACCATGAGCGGAGTTGCCTGTCCGGCCGGTTGGCTTGGTGGCTCGACTGTTTGGGGAGCATACGTATTCATCGTGACGTTGATCGGCCCGAATCCCTGATCTGCCTGTGGATTGCTTAATACCGGTGAGGGAGATGTTTTGATACTGGGTGGAGTTAAGGGAGCAGGAAGTGGATCGGTCACCAGGGGAGCTTTTGCCTCAATCACAATCGGCCCTGACATCTTCGCTTCCTTACTCATGTCAGTCATCGGCTCTATCTCCGGCATGACTGGAGGGGTAGGCATTGCTGATGCGCTTAGTGGGTTCGCAGGAACACCAACAGCATCAGGCATAACCGCTGCAGGGTGAGCCATCATCGGGGGCATCTTGATCCCTGCTGTGGCAGTGA
>CAZVUJ010000125.1:0-3471 GCA_964630135.1 uncultured Pseudomonadales bacterium
GTCGATATTCCAGTTTTTTCTGGAATCGGGCTACAGCGTGATTGATAAACCCTCGTATCAGGGGCACCAGACTAACACGAAGTAATAAGGGTAGTGCTCGAGGTTCATTGAAAAACCAAACCACTAAGGGAGCTGTAGAGCTTAAGAGGAGGCAGATAAGTATGCCTCGTAGGATAGAAACCACCCAGGCAGTATTGAGGTATTCTTCGACCGCTTCTTCATGTTCCTGAATCAATACGACGTTTATGCCCGTTTCAGTGAGCAGTTCTAAAAACGCCAAAGCTAAAAAAGCAATGCCAAATACGCCAAAGTCTTGGGGTGAGAGTAAGCGTGCTAATATCGCCGCTCGAACCATGCCTCCGCCACGGTTGAAAAAGCGCAGTAAACCGATCCACGAAAAACCCACTAATGCTGATTTAGTGTAGCCCATAGGTATTACAGCAATTCCTTTGAATATAATAAGCGTTACTGACTTGGCTGTCCGATAGCTCTGGTATTATTATGCCATGCGCATTGCCTTAGACATAACACCGGTATTTCAAGATCAGCCGACCGGTGTCGCGCACTATTGCGCCAGTGTGGTTAATGCTTTAGTGAACTATCAAAACCAGCATGAATATGTAGTGGTGGGAATTTGTCCCCGGGGTTTGAAACATACGTTTGCAACTCAACTCCACCGCATCGCGCCACAGATTGACTGCCGCATTCTGTATGTGCCACAAAAAATACACGCGACCGTGCTTGGTGTTTTGCAATTGCTCCCCCTTAATCTGATTGACCTCCTACTTGGTCCCGTAGATATCTTTCACCAATTTGATGGGTATAGCTTGACTACTCACTGTGTCACGACAGCTACGGTTTTTGATCTATCTGCCCAGAAGTTGCCCGAGACACACACCTCAAGAAACGTATCCATTCAAACGAAGCGTTTGGCTGCGATTCGCAACCGTTGCGTGCATTTTTTCCCTATATCAAAAACAATTCAGCATGAATTACAAACAGACTGGAAGTTGCCGGCGGCGGCAATGACTGTCGTGTATCCGCCGATTGATAATCGGCAAACCTTAACAGACGCCTGTCAAGACCAGGCGTGCTTGAAAACCACTCCGGGCTTAATGGCAACGGTGTCACAAAAAAACTACATTTTAAGCGTGGCTACCCGAGAACCCCGCAAAAACTTGAGTACGGTTATTGCCGCCTTTAACCACCTTGATCGACGTAGACAAGCACATCATCCCTTGATAATTGTTGGGGCAAAGGGATGGGGGGCTGACTTAATAGTTGATTCTCAGGAGCATCTATACCTGTGCGATTATGTATGTGATAGCTGCTTATCCTACCTTTATGCTCGCGCGTATGTCTTTATATACGCTTCGGGCTATGAGGGTTTTGGCATGCCTATTGCTGAAGCCATGAAGTATAAGGTGCCGGTTATTTGTAGTGATATCCCGGTTTTCAGAGAGATAACCGAAAAGGCAGCGCTGTTGGTCGATACCCATCATGTGCCGCTTTTGAGCAGGGCTCTTGAGCAACTTGTGAATTGCAGCCAACAACAGCGGTCGCGCCTGCTCCGGCGCGGCGAACGCCAAGCCAAAATATTCTCTGGCCGAGCCAGTGCTTCTGCCATGGTCAATGCTTGGGTTTCGCTGGTACAATCAGGCCATGAAAATCGCCATTTTTGATAATGTTCCTCCCGGGGGTGCAGCTCGTGTGGCCCACGAACAGGCTGCATACCTCGCAGCTTGCGGGCATCAGGTGATGTGGTTTTCCGGAAATCATGCTAGCAAAGCTTCAGTGCCAGCTGCCGTAACCCGAGTCCATCACCATCTTAGTCGTGGATACGTGCTAAACCAAACCATTCTCACTCGCTCAGTCTGGCTCACGCACCATCTCAAGCAAGCCTATCAACGTATTTATGAGCGCATCATGGTGCACGCCCCTGATATTATGGTGGTGCACCCTTGCAGATTCACTCAAGCGCCTTATCTTCTCTCGTTAAGTACGATTCCTACTGTTTATTTTATTGAAGAGCCACTGCGAGTAGTTTCGGAGCCCGAACTTCACTCCTTACAACACCTACAGCTTTTTAGTCGGATGGCGGCCACAGTGGAGCGGAAGATTCTTAAAAAAATTGATCAAAAAAATACGAGTACAGCTACCCACCGGCTTACGCATTCGGAATTTTGTGCGGCCACTATCAGACGCTACTACAATCTTCAGGTGTCGCCACTTGGCTTGGGTGTAGACGGGAGCATATTCAAGAAAACAGTTAAAACCAACGTTACTAACCCCTACTTTCTTTTCGTGGGAGAAAAGAATGAGCTGAACGGTTATGCTTTTTTGCAAAAGGCAATCTTGCGCAAACATATGCGCGTTACCTATATTTCTCCTGAGCATGGGAAACTATCCCTCTCAGACAACCAATTAGCCAAGCTTTATTCGGGTGCCACTGCCACCCTGTGCCTGGCCCGAAAAGAACCCTTTGGGCTCGTGGCACTCGAGTCGATGGCCTGTTCGACGCCGGTTATTGCCTTGTCAGAAGGCGGATATAAAGAAACGGTGCTTGCAGAAAAAACCGGGCTGCTTGTTAAGCGACAGCCGCAATCTTTATTACAGGCGATGGAAAGAGTGCTCGACCCTTCGTATCAAGGACACCTGGCAAAACAGTGTCGGCCACATGTGCTCAAACACTTTAGCTGGCAAAGCCATGGGCAACGGCTGGAAGCAATACTTGAGTCAGTGGTGCAGCAAGCAGGTGTGGGGTTGGGCAGAACAGCATGAAAACTACCATTCTTTCAATCATTATTGTGGTCTATGGCAACCCAAGAGTGGTAAAAAAATGTTTGCACTCAATTCCCAAACGAGATGACTGGGAAATACTTGTGGTCGACAATACCCACCACAACAGCGGCTTTGCTGCCGGTTGTAATCAGGGGGCAGCGAGAGCGAAAGGAGAATTGTTGTTGTTCTTGAATCCAGATTGCATAGTCAACGAAAAAAGTATTAGCCTTCTGATCGATTATTTGATTACTCACCCTGATGTCGGAATAGTCGCTCCCCACATGAGAGATGCTCATAAAAAGCCTCAACGCTCTTATTCACTCCAGCCAAGCTTCATTTCAGCTTTTTTCGTTTATTCATTTCTGGGTGACTATGGACGCTTTTTGCCCCTAGTACAAAATCATTGGCTCAAGGGGCGCCTCGTCAAGCAGCCTACACGTGTGGGTGCCGTTACGGGCGCCGCTTTGATGATGAGAACTAAGCTGTTTAATCAATTAAAGGGTTTTGATGAGCGCTTTTTTATGTATTGGGAAGACACGGATTTGTGCCGGCGCTGCCTTACTGCAGGAAAAAAGATTTTAGTGGTGCCCCAGGCAGTCATGACGCACCTCGGCGCGGCCAGCACGCCGCGCAATCGAAAGCTGGTTATGGGTTGGTTTCAGGCTTCCCGCTTATATTTTTTTCAAAAAC
>CAZVUJ010000126.1:0-3428 GCA_964630135.1 uncultured Pseudomonadales bacterium
TTGGCGCTTTATCAGTTGAAAGTTTTGGCAAATGGATTGAGTTTCAACAACTCACACAAAGCGGCTTTACTCAACTGAGTCACACAATAGAAACTTATGCAGATATTGAGGGTTTGCCTGCGCACAAATTATCAAGCACTGCTAGAAATAATGAATGAAAGGAATGCTACAATGGCAGCAATTGCTATGATTAAAAACCACATTCAAACACTCAAAGGTTTTCGGGACTTTTTGCCCGTTGATGCAAAACAGCGGCAATGGTTGTTTGGCAAAATGAAAGAAGCGGCAGAGTTGTGGGGATTTGAGCCTATCGAAACCCCGACACTTGAACCACTAGAGCTTTTTGAAGGCGAAATTGGCGAAGACGAGAAGCTTTTTTTTAAATTCACTGATCAAGGAAAAAGGAACGTTGCACTTCGCTATGATCAGACCGTGCCCACATGTCGCTTCATTGCGAACAATTTTAATGAACTCACGTTTCCGTTCAAGCGGTATCAGTTTCAACCCGTCTTCCGCGCCGAAAAACCTCAGCGAGGCCGCTACAGAGAATTTGCCCAGTTCGATGTCGACATTTTTGGAATGGCTTCTCCTATAGCCGATGCCGAATGCATTGCTCTTACCCTAGCTACTTACCAAGCCATTGGATTTCAAAATCCAATTATTGCCATTGGTAGTCGCAGCCTTATGAAGGACATTCCTTATGAAGCTATTGTGGCCATTGATAAACTCGCTAAAATCGGCGCAGAGGGTGTAATTGAAGACATGATGCGAAAAGGCATCGATCCCAACCAAGCTAATGCCTATTTGCAACAAGTTCAAAATCTCAAGCCCAATGAAGAACTGGAAATCATTTTTGAGTATTTGAGAAGCTCTGGTTTCCCGGATAACTTCTACAAATTTGAACCCACTCTTGCACGCTCTTTTTCCTATTCTGACGGGCCAATCTGGGAGATCATTATTCCTGAATATTCTGCCGGTTCGGTGGGTGGAGGCGAGCGATATGACGGCATGATGCAACGAATCACCGGTCAAAATATTCCCGCCACCGGCATTGCCTATGGTTTTGATCGAACTCTGGAAGCAGCGATAGAACTTGGTATTGCTCCTCAGATTACGACAACCACAAAAGCTCTTGTAACGGTGTTTGACTACTCAACCCTGCCTAACTCTTTGAGCGTTGCGGGCAAGCTTCGCGAGGCGGGTGTTAAGACCGAAGTCTTTCCCGATTCTGACACCAAGCTTCCCAAACAACTCAAGTATGCTGACAAGAAACAACTACCGTTTGTGATCATGATCGGCAGCGAAGAAGTGGCCAGCAATCTGGTGACCGTCAAAAGCATGAAAACGGGCGAGCAGCAAAAAGTCTCACTGGACTCCTTAGTTGAGCACCTAAAATCATAACAATTTCGTGATCGATCTGACGATTGCACCTCCTTGCTTCCTCAAGCATACTCATCCTATGAGAAAGTTTGCCATCGGTAGGCGCATTGCGCTTCTAGCCATGACCGCGTGCGCCATCATTTGGGGGGCCTCGCTGATTATCGCTCAAAGCGCGCTTGAGGTAGTGGATCCCCTCACGTTCATGTGGTTTCGGTTTTCACTCGTGGCACTCTTCTCGCTTCCCCTTGGTGTCTATGTGCTTATCAAACGGGTATTTACTCAACGGCAATTACTCATTTTTGCCCTCATAGAATGTACCAATATTTTGGCTATGTGGCTCGTCTTCCGCGGGCTTGTGGCCACCAACACGCTATATACTTCATTCTTTTTGGAATTGCGGCCTTTGTTTGTGACCCTGGGTGGCATCTTTTTCTTAAAAGAGCGCGAAGAAGCTCATGAGTGGCTTGGGCTTATCATCGCAGCCATCGGTAGTCTTATCCTGGTGCTCTCTCCCCTCTTCTTTATGTCGAAATTGACTGCAATCGCCCTGGTGCCCGGCCTTCTCCTTTTATTAGCCTCAAATGTGTTTAATATGGTCGACCTCCTGGCAATCAAAAAGCACTACCACCATTTACCTAAACTGCCCTTGCTCTCAACCATTGCCTTGATCGACTTTGCTCTCTGCTCACTGGCTATGGTTCTCACCCGAACTTCTCCTGATTTTTCAATCCTGGCTCAACCGACTGTCCTCTTGCCTGCTTTATTTATGGCCTTATTTGTCAGCATTATCGCCACCGGACTACTGTTTTTTAGCTTGGACCGCATCGAGGCCAGCGAAGCCGAAATCTTTAATTATTTGAAACCGTTTGTCTATGTTCCTCTTGCATATGTTGTCCTGAAAGAAACTCCTGCAATTTCTCAAATCGTAGGTTTGGCTTTTATTATCTCGGGCTTTGTGATTGCCAACAGAAAGATGACCTGGGAGAAAAAGCACACAAATGGCAGGAAGATCCTCAAACACCCGCACCATCGTATGTAAACACAAAACTTTCCTCCCTTTAAGTTGACGGACAATTTGCTATAATTCCCCGCATGACTGTTGATTCACTCCTCTCCAGGCTCAGAGGTTTACCTGAGGCGGACAGCTTAAACCGAATCACATACATACCTCCTGAAACTGACGTGTTTATTGACCCTGCTGGAAATGCCTATGAATGCCTGGTAGTCATTGCTGCCGAAAGAAATGGCGTTCGTCTTGCTCACTTGAATACTGATCCCTCTTTTTTGAGTCCGGATGCAGCAACCGAATTGATTGACAAATTATTGGTAGCGGCACCAGAAAACTCAAGAATAGTGATTACTGGTGCTGGTGTACCCCTCACCAGAGAACAACAAGCTCATGTACAACATATAATTAATGGTGTTTCACAGCATGTAGACATGCCTCCAATATTGGATGTAGGTCGGATTGGCAATGTAGATACGCCACGTAGGGTTATCATAAGATCCGTCGATAAATTGGTTGAAGTCGTACGCTACGGAAAATCTGGAGCGCCCAAAATTACTATCCGCTACTAAACTAATAACTAAACCACCTAAAGTTGTCACGTAAACAACGCGGTCCTGTCATCCTGATCCCCCCCAGTGAAACTTAAAGAGATGCTAGATCCTTCACCTGGCTTTCAGCCAGGTTCAGGATGACCATGTAGTAACAAGTGCAGGTGGGTCAGGCCAAGCGGGTGCTTGAGAAAAATAAATATAACCCCTATAATACCTTGCAACCGCAAAGAGAGAAGGAATAAAAGCCTATGCAAACGAACATTCATCCTGACTGGAAAAACGGTGTCCAAGTTACCTGTAACTGTGGCGCCAAATTTGTGACTGGCTCGATCTTGCCAGAGATTAAGGTTGATATCTGCAGCAAATGTCATCCCTTCTACACCGGCGAAATGCGCTTTGTTGACGTGCAGGGCCGGGTTGAGCGGTTCCAGGCCAAGCAAAAAGCGGCGCAAAACATGCTAGCTGCCAAAAAACAAAAAATGCAAAAG
>CAZVUJ010000127.1:0-3402 GCA_964630135.1 uncultured Pseudomonadales bacterium
TCACTGCCCAACCTATATACGGTGGATGTGAAATAAGCAAAGTAATGCCTGTGCTAACACCTGCAGGTGGGTCAGGCAAAAACCAAGTTTAGAGATACTTTCTAGTTAATCAATCGAAGAATTTATCGCTCCAGAGAAATCTGCTCCAGTTGTGTAGGTGACGGCCACAGTCTTCTAGGGACGCGCCACTCCAACAACCTTAAACCCAGAAGCTCGACTTGTTAAGTCAGCCGTTTCAAATCCAAAAGCAAAACCAGCCAATCAATCACTCTCTGCGCCAACACTACAATTCACTCCTTCGAATACCTCTGTTTGAGGTCCCTTTACAGTGAAGTGTCCAACCTGAATCAATCGGTTCACATCCGGGTAATGCACACTCACGCTACCACTACACCAAGATGCTAATTTATTTCATATCTTGCCGCTTCCAGAAGACTTAAGCAAACAACAGCCAAAACGGCCTATCTTTTTGAATAGCGCTGAACATGGCGAATCAATTTTTCAACAATATCAGGTCGACCGACAGGCTCTTGCTTATTTCGCATCATTGTATTTAGCAATTAAAGCAAGTACGTAAGGTTGAAATTTCAACTAGTGCAAGAAGTTGGCCAGAACGAGAGTCACATCGAGAAGATCAACCTCATCATCCGCGTTCACGTTTTCAGGCACATCACCCGTTTGCCCATAGGCATCCATCACCCGTTGTAATTCCGCCAAGCTCACGTTGCCATCATTGTCGAAGTCCCCCATCAATGAATCAGGAGTTATCGTTGGTGACGGTTCTTGAGTTGGAGTTGAGGTAGCTGTAGCTTGAGGCGTGAACGTGGGTGATTGCGTAGCGGTCAACAAGGGCGTAGCACTTGCAGTTGGCGTTGCTCCGGTGCAGGTTGCCTCTAACCTAGCTTGCTGAACATTTGACCAAGCTCCTGGACCTGCAGCGTTTATTCCCCTCATCCGGTACTTAAATACTCCGGGAGTAATAGTTTCGTGAAGATAGGAAAGGTTGGTAAAGTTTTGTGCACTCGTAATGAGGTTAGCAAAATCAGTGCCGTTACAATTAGCTCCTTTGCAAAATTGTAGTTGATATTTGGTCGCATCCGTAATGGCGTCCCAATTGACTTGTATTTTTCTGGCGGTGCAATTGGGAACCACGCTCGAAATGATACCTTTTTGTGGCACACCGGCGGCGGGGGTAGCACTTGGACTGGTAGTAGGCGTTACCCCTACACAGGTTGCCCCGATCTGGATTTGTGCTGTGTCTGAATACGCACCATTACCCGCACTATTTTTAGCTCTCACCTGGTAGCGATGCAGTCCGGCTGACAAGTCGCGATGGTCATACAGATTTTCAGCCTGATTTTTGGCTAAATTTTCCCAACTGGAACAATTGGTACCCTTGCAAAACTGGACTTGATAACCCGTAGCTCCTGAAACTTGATTCCAGTTTAAAGTAACACCCGAGGCATCACTATTTTCCGTGCAGAATTTCAGGGTTGTTAAGCCGGTCACTTTGGCAGGTTTTGCCGGCCCGGTAGGAGAAGGACCTTCCGATGGAGTACCACCAAAATTTACATCAAGCGTTAGATATCCGGTTGATTGCAGCAAACTAGCATCAGTGTCCGTGGCTAGAACAAGGCTGCGCGAATTATCTGTGTTGGTCACAATTTTTATTTGAGTCTGTCCGGTAAACCCGGCATTGGGGGTAATCCGAGCAGTAGCAACCTTAAGCCATTGCGAGCCAATGGTGCGAATAGGATAACAGGCTGAGGCATCACATTTAGCTACAGCTGCCAAAACATCTATTTTCTTAGTTCCTTCTGAATTAATTTCTTCCGTCATGGTTTTTGGTTGCTGATTTGAAGTGAGGCTCGATTGCGACACGAAAGGCACCTCCAGCGAGATTGCTGTAGGATCATGTTCCACGTAGAGTGCCATAGCTCCTAAAGGTTTCATATACGGGTTGTTGAGCCAAATACCTACCTCAGTAGGCTCCAGCGGTGAAGCATCAATACTCGTTAAGGCTACCGGATCCGCTCCAGCGGCAGCAGGATCGGACATAAACCCAGCCCATATCTTCACCTCATCTTGAGAGGCATCAGAACGAGTTTCTTGGGAATCCTTAAGTGAGCGCTGGGTCAACGCCAGAATTCCACCACCGAAGACAATAAGAATGACCAAGGCAGGAATGACAACTTGTGGTTTGCTAGCAAGCATCCTCAACCTATGCTTTATGCCTAGGGAGGTTCGCCGTAATGGTGGGGTTAGTGGCTCAAAGGCAGAATTTGCATCCATAACTGCTTTTAGTTCTTTAATTTAATTCAGGACTTGAGTGCTTCCTTGTATGCTCTATGACGAGTGAAAACAAGAAATCTTTTTGCTTTTACTACTCGTTCCCTACCACACTTAGGGCGGAATCGAACAATAATAGCTGTATTTTATAAGTCCTGTTAATTATTTATTATTAGACTCAACTTCCATGCTAATGCATAGATTACCGATTTGTTAAGAGGCAATTTTTGAACCGCCCGCACTTCATACAGGTCGCATTGTTTGCGTGACATCTACACAATACGGTGCTTTGTCATCCTGAGCCTGACTGAAAGTCAAGGTGAAGGATCTAGCTCTAAGCGATCTTGTTTTTTTTCATTTCACTAGATTCTTCTCTCGATTTTCAATCGGGATCAGAATGACAAGAAGTTACGGGTAAAACAACACCTGTAGGTGGGTCCGGGATTTTTGTGTCTTGCATTTCAACCTCGAATATGAGTAGGATCTTAAGTAAAGGGATATTCTATATGATGCGAAACATAACCATTGCCTTCACTATACTCATCATTGTTGCTCTTGGCTTGAAACAAACGACGATTGTCGAGGCACAAGTAGGCCTGTGTGGCGACTGCACTGCCACTGAATCCGGTGGTCAACCAACTTGTGTAGCCGGATCATCCTGCACACCCAGGCAATTATTAGCACCTGGTACTTGGACCGATGTGACGGGCAATCTCACCGATGCTAATGGCAACCTACATTCCACCATCGGCACAGGCAAATTGCTCGGATGGGATCTATTTATTACTACCGATAGTCAACAGCTCTTACACCTAATTGTCGATGACCCGACTAGTGAGAGTAATCGCGTTTATTTTAAAAAAGGAAGTGGTACATGGAATAGCGTGCCTTTGGGTCCAGGAATAGTTGCTAGTGATATCAACCTCCATCAATTGTCAAATGCCAGCATCCAAATAAGCTTGAGTAATCCGGGCAAGAAACTCTCCTCAACAGGCCAAGGCAACTCCAAACTTCTTTTAACCCGGGAAATAAGTCCCAATGTTCTACAGTCGGAAACTTACCTGGCACAAATTTATTATTATAATAGTGATCAGTGGACTGATTCGAGTGTGG
>CAZVUJ010000128.1:0-3360 GCA_964630135.1 uncultured Pseudomonadales bacterium
CGCCTGTTTTTCCGGTAAGTGGATTGAGCGAAGAATTGAGTATTGCTGCCTTGCAGGATGATAGCTTTCTCCTCAAAACCCAGCAATTTATCGACCAGGAACGTACTCGCATCCAACAAGAACTAACACGATGCGGTTTTATAGTTTTCCCCTCGCAAGCCAACAACCTATTTGTGAAATTACCGGCAAAACTTGAAAGTGAGGTTTTCTGGACCGTTATGGAGCAAGCTGACATTTCCTTAGTAAAAGGCTCATCTTTTGATGGTTTTGACGACACTTTTTTCCGGGTGAGTCCCAGGCTGGTGGAAATAAATGACGTTTTCCTGGCCGCTGTTAAGCAAGCCGTCAAAGATGGAGAAATATGAAGAAAATTCTCTTTGTTTGCCAGGCAAATGTCGGCAGGAGCCAAATGGCAGAAGGATTCTACAACTTTTTGACTAACTCCCGAAATGCCACTAGTGCCGGGGTAGAAGACTTTGCGCAAAAATACAGCTTCCGTCCAACCCCAGAAATTGTGGCCGCCATGGCCGAAAAAGGTATTAATATCTCTACTCAGCGAATAAAAGTGCTGACTCCGCAAATTTGCAAAGATGTCGACCAAATTGTGGTACTTTGTAATCCAGCGCTCTGCCCGGATTATTTGCTCCAAAATACGAAGACCATACTGCGCGAGGTACCAGACCCATTTAGACAGGATCGCAATCTTGTCCGGCAAATCAGAGATGAAATTGAAATAATAGTGAAAGGATTGTTATGAAAAAAAATAAAGTTGAGAAACTATTGAAATCACTGGTCGAAATCGAGTCGATGAGTGGCGAAGAAGCTGCTGTTATGGCGTTTATTGGAAATTTGCTGACCAAAGAAAGGTTTGACATTCGGCGTATCCCCGTTACATCAACCACTTTTTGTCTCTTGGCGACAGTAGGAAAGCCAAAAGTAATTTTACAAGCGCACGTCGATACGGTTAGGCCATATGTTCCCTTTTCCGAAGACAACGAATTTATCTTAGGACGAGGAGCCTGTGATACCAAAGGTTCGGTGGCAACTATGATTACTGCTGGAATTGAGACAAAACGCAAAGGTTTCAAAGATTTTGGTCTTTTGTTTACAGTTGAGGAAGAAACCAGTTTTAGGGGTGCAATTGAGGCTGCAAAGATTTTCAATGAGCCTTTACCGTACTTCATTGTTGGCGAACCATCGTCACTCAAACCCATTACCAGTCACTTTGGGATCGAGACTTTTACAATCACGGCTCAAGGCAAAGCGGCACACACCAGTATGCCGGAAGCTGGGGTCAACGCCATTGACCTGATTTTTGATGCCTGTACCAAGCTCAAGTTGCTGAAACTGGGAACAGGTACACTAAGTACTGTAGCCCAAATCTCCGGTGGTATTGCCGCTAATATTATTCCTGCCGAAGCGCAACTTGTTTTTAGCATGCGAATTGCCCCGGGAGATATAACCGATTACTTTGAAGAAATAAAGAAACTACTTCCGAGTTTCCAGGTAGTTAGGGGCGAATTTCTCTCTCCCGTAAAAAGTAGCTTGCCTTCTCGACTTCAATTTTTGGGTAAGGGTCAAACGGTTCGCTACTGCACTGAGCTAGCATTCTTTCGTAATGGCTGCATCTTGGGACCCGGAAATATTCAATTTGCTCACTCCAAAGACGAGCGGGTTCCTAAGATTGAGTTGGCAAAAGCAGTCAATATCTATCAGGAAATTATTCACGCCTTTGCCCGAATGTAAAGTGGGTGGAAATGTGTAACGGTTACCTAAAAAAGTGGCGCTCTTTTGGGTTTATACTGGTGGTTACGAAAAATTAAAAAGGATGTGTATGGACAAGGAACAATCGGATCAAAAATGTCGCCACCTGGGTCATGGAGCGAAATGCAGTTGCAGTGGTGGTCTGGCACCAACAAATGCTGAAATGACGGTGGATGAGGAATGCCGGGTTATTTACTATTGCATCGCAAATTCATGCCATGCTTCTCAGCAATCTTGTAGTGGTTACGAATCCCAGGAATCCAAGGAAAATAAACCTAGTCAATAGGATTACGGCCAATCCCAATCATGTGCCTCGCATACTCGGCAGGCAAAACCTGTCTCAAGTCATTTTCGCGTTGCAAAAACTCAATGAACAGTTCCAGAGATTGTTCATCGTTTAAATTCATTGCCTGGGCAAAACGCGTGTAGGTGTTTAGAAAATAGTTGATGCCAAAAACCTCAACTTCCTCTAGGGGTGCCAGTAATTGTTGCAATAACTCAGTGGTATAAAAAATCTTTTCGATACCCTCTTCTGTGGCCGTACTGTAACCACCTATCTCGAGATTGTGACCAACCCTTAGGGTGTAGGGCATAAGTGAAATATAGCCGCCAGGTTTGACTACCCTTTGGATTTCAGATAACAATTCTTCCGGAGTAAGCGAGTAGGACAGTGGTCCATATAAGCTTACCGCTGAGTCAAAGCTGGCATCAGCGAAGGGCAAGCGGTGCATATCGGCCACCAGGAAGTCCTTATCAGGATATTTAGCCTTAGCCTGCTCGGTCATTTTAGAGGATAACTATATGCCAACATAGTCATCAATATCCATCATTTCACAGAGTAAGCCGCTACCCGCTCCAATATCCAAAACTCTCCCCTCAAGGAACTGTCCCAAAATGCCTGCAACTATCGCATCTTCCGCCTTACAGGTGAGCGACGAGTAGCCGGTGTCGTAGTCATTTGTCTCTGAGTCATAAAACTGGGAGATTTTTTGGAGACGTTCTTGATTGTTGGCCATTGTGAACCTATTCGTTTTCAATAAATTGAAGGAACTATATCAGAATATAGCTTTTTGTCAATAAAACGCAGGAAATTGACGTCCAGATTAAAGTAAGTGCAAACTAGCAGCGGTTTCTTCAATAGCGGAGCGAAGCGATTGCGGACTTAGTTTAATAGTTTTAGCATGGTCGCCAGGGTTGATAAATAGTTCGGTCTGTTCAAGAAGAGCGCTGTCCAAAACCACGGGGTAAGATCCACTATACCCAAACGGAGAAAGAGCGCCAATTTCTATGCCAAGATTGTCTTTCACCTCTTCAGGTGTAGCCAATTTGACCCTTTTAACCCCCAAGACATCAGAAACTCGCTCAAAATCTACCTGCTTGTTTCCAGTCCACACGATCAGACAGTAATGAAAATACTTCTTCGTTTTATAAGCACGAGCAAAAAGTACCTTTACGCCCTGCTCAGGCAAGTTGCCACAAACCTCACGAGCCTGGTCCATGGTATAAACCGGCTCGTGTTCAAGCAGGGTGTAACTTATACCTCTGACCAACAGACTATCAATTATGGTCTGAAAGACTTGTTTTTCCATATCTATG
>CAZVUJ010000129.1:0-3336 GCA_964630135.1 uncultured Pseudomonadales bacterium
AATACCTTTGCCACCGGGATTTCCGCGATTACGCTGATTATCCTGAGTCGGGTGTTAGGACCGGAACAATTCGGCCTGTTTTCAGTAGCCTTTTCGCTGACTTTATTTCTGGCCCGTCTAGGAGACCTTGGTCTCAACATGGCGGTGCAAAAATACGTATCACAACTGCATGAGCAGGAAAGTGAGCGAGCCAGTGGGATCATTATGGCAGTGGTCAAATTTAAGGCTGCGGTTGGAGCGATTTTGCTATTGGTAGGTGTTGTTTTTGGCAGAGTGGTTTCAAAGCACCTGTTCGGTATTGATGACTCATATTTAATTCCCATAAGCATCGCGTTTAGCGGCATCATTATTGCCTATGATTTTGGCTTAGTACTTTTGCAATCAGCGCTTGAATTTGCTAAGGCGGCAGTGTTGCCGTTTGCACAGGCTATGCTTAAGCTCGTAACCGTGAGCCTACTGATGGTTAAAAACGTTGAATCGGTTAGTGTTATCTACCTCATGTATACGCTGGCTCCACTTATATCAGTTATGGCCGCTTGGAAATTTTTGCCCACCTGGTTTAAAAGAGAGGCGCGGTTGACGCCTCAAGATAAAGAGTTGGTGGTGCGAATGACAGCATTTACGGCTGTGGCTGTCGTTTCAGCTGCGGTTGTCGATCATGTGGATACCCTTATGGTGAAGATGTATCTAAGTGAATTCGAAACCGGCCTTTTTGCGGCAGCCAGCAGAATCAGCTTGCTCATTGCCGTTATGGGGTATTCGCTGGGTGCGGTCCTTAATGCCCGCGTTGCCCGCTATGCTCATCAAGGACATCTCACCGCGTATCTTAAAAAAGCAGTGGTAATGAGCGGAGTCGCACTGCTTGGTATTGGAGCCAGCTTGCCCTTCAATCGCCTACTACTGCTTATTACAGCCGGTGACGCGTATGCTCAGGCATTAAACCCTTTGCATTGGTTGGTGGCATCGAGTTTTGTCGTCTTAGCAACGGTGCCGTTTGTGGCCGTGTTTTATGCGATTGAATTTCCCCTCTATTTTGCCCTCAGTGGTATCGTGCAGACAGTGAGCCTCATTGGTCTTAATGCTCTTTTTATTCCTGCCTATGGCATTGAAGGAGCCGGGTATGCCCGACTTATATCTCGGGTTATCATTTTGATTGCAACCCTCCTTATAGTGATGCGAGTGCGTAATCGAACCGGCAGTAGCAATGCAATTACCAGCATGCATATATGAGTAAGCCTCGGTTGACCATCATCATTCCCTGTTACAACGAAGCTGATTCCATCGAAGCGTGTTTGCAATCCGTGCAACAGCAAATGCACGCTCAATGGGAATGTTTGGTCGTCGACGACGGTTCCAGTGATAAAACTGTTGCTGTAGTTGAATCCTTTTTACAGCAAGACACCAGAATTCAATTATTTAAACAGATGCATTCAGGGCCGGCCAAAGCTCGAAATTTAGCTGCTTCACATGCCCGTGGAGAAATATTAGTGTTTGTCGATGCTGACATGGTCCTACATAAAAACTATCTTTATGCGCTATGTGCCCCGATAATAAACGACAAGGTAACGGGCACCTTCACGCGCAGCGAAATGGTGGCTAATTGGGATAATCCTTGGGCACGATGTTGGAATTATGAATACACCCATAGCAAAACAAAGAAGCGCTTGCCTCCTCATCACCCGGCAACTTCTCACGTGTTTCGAGCCATAACTAAAGCGGCATTTGATTCAGTGGGTGGGTTTGATGATGTGGGATATAACGATGATTGGACATTGTCTCAGAAATTGAATGAGAAAGCTGTGGCCGCAGATGCGGCTGTCGTGTTTCATTCCAACCCTGCATCTGCGACTGAAGTAGCACTGCAAGCCTCTTGGGTAGGGAAGCGAGCTTATAAACTCGGGGCTTTGGGCGCACTGTGGGCCTTGTTTCGCGCCAATCCGCTTTTCAGTTTGCTGCTGGGGATTGCCAAGGCACTTTATTTCTTGGAGCCGCACTATCTTGTTTTTAAACATATCTATAATGCCGGCCTAACGGTGGGCATCCTCCTTTCGTTTACATCACCCAAAGGAGTCAGGAAGTAACCCGAGTATGGTAAAGAAATTGTTGATCCACTGGCCACTCATGATAATGACCCTCGCCTTTTGTGTTCTCACGCTCATGCAGTGGCAAGAAAGCTTGTGGTTGGATGAAGCGACCACCGCCAAAGTAGCGCAGCAGCCTCTTAACTACTACTTTACGCAGTTTGCTCCCACTGATTTTCATCCGCCGCTTTACTATCTTACCGTTAAGGCTTTCACTCAACTAACCGGAATATCCGATT
Source organism: uncultured Pseudomonadales bacterium (assembly GCA_964630135.1). Classification (GTDB taxonomy): domain Bacteria; phylum Patescibacteriota; class Microgenomatia; order UBA1400; family RBG-16-45-19; genus CAYYKL01. Next base: position 2,321 of record CAZVUJ010000129.1, read on the forward strand.
TTAATCTCCGCTTTCCTTCCTTGCTAGCAGGTATTGGCATTGTTGTCTGTGTATACGCAATCGCGAAAAAATTCGATCCTAACCAGGCAGACAGCGCCGCCGCTTTGATGGCTTGTTCACCTTTAGTACTCTATTATGCTTTTGAGGCGAGAATGTATGCATTAGCTTGTTTTTTAGTTGCTTTTACTTTATATGCATTGGTCATGAAAAAGTACCTTCTGTTTAGGCTGGTGGCGCTGGCTTCATATATGACTCATTATTTTGCGTTATTAATGGTGCCTGTATATCTTCTTGTGCTAAAAGACAAGCAAAAGGCCAGGAAGTATGTTCTCGGGAGCTTGATGCCGTTTTTGCTATGGCTGCCCATGTTGCTAAGGCAAGTGCATTTTGCGCGAGAAAATATAACGCCTGCTTGGAGTAGTGTAATTGGAGCCTTGACACTTAAAAACGTAGTCCTTATTCCACTTAAATTCCTGTGGGGCAGAATTGGCATGGATCCGCTTTGGCTCTATTTGGGAGCAAGTACCGTCATTGTTTATCTCTGGTTGCATCTAGTGTTCAGGCTCAAGCGCAGGCAAGAGCAAACTTTTTGGTTCCTTATTTCCTGGCTGCTTGTTCCCGTTGTCCTCGCCATTGGTCTTGCGTTTTTTGCGCCCGTGCTGCAATACTTTAGGCTCCTGTTTGTCGTGCCGGCACTGACACTGCTTACTGCTTTTGGTATCGGTAATCTAAAAAGCATCAAAGCCAGAAGTAGTGCACTCCTTATGGCATTTAGCATTAGTTTATTTGCTTGGCAAACCTATGTGAGCAAGCCAGAATATCACCGAGAAAACTGGAAGCAAGCAGCGGCCTATGTTCATGCTAGAGCCACTCCTGGCGACACGGTCGTTTTTAGTTTTCCGGGAATTCCCGACCCATGGTTATATTACGGCAGTCCAAACTTGCGGGCCGCAAGCCTTGCTGACTTTACTACCCAAACTGCAGGCAGAAGTCCACGTGTTTATTTTATCGATTAC
>CAZVUJ010000130.1:0-3307 GCA_964630135.1 uncultured Pseudomonadales bacterium
GTTTAGAGATGACTTCTAGTCGTCAACTATCTCAGGCTTTAGAGCTAACATAGGTTAAATTAAGCCTGTTTGGACAAGAATAGTAAGTGTATTGCCAACACAACGCAAAGACTTAAAAAAGACCTTCTTTTAATTCGTTTAAAGAAAATTCTACTTCGAAAGTTGTCCGGTCGCCCACGTTCACGTATAAAGAAAGCGTCTCGTGGGCATGCTTTTTGATAATCCCGCCACACGAATATACAACCCGCCGCAACCTTGGGTGCAGCTCTTTGACTAACGGCTTTCCCCTTTCATTTGCAAAAGAGTCCGGGGTTAAGATTGGCTCTTTGGCCACGCTCACGGTGTATTGGTTGCCCATTCGCGTTAACTTAGCTCTTCCCAAACTATAAATATATTTCCTTTGGCCATTGGTCTCTTGAATAGTGATGCCATGAATAATAAACAGCGCTTCGTGATCACTAAGCCATAGGGGCGGCATAGCCGTGCCGATACGCCATTTGGCCCAAGGTAAGTTTTTGGGAAAAATGATATCGTCGAGTTTTTCGGGCACTTGACGGTGGAGCGAAAATACTAAGATCTTATGGTTATACTTGGGTGAATCAGGGCGAAAAAGATAGGTGACATTATCTATAGGGGTTAAGTTTTTCCCTGGACCAAAAGAACTTATAATCAGAAATGGCGGCAATTCCTGATTCCAAGAAGCATGAGAATCAATTTTAATAATTGCGGGAAATGGCAAGGGAGTCCCCTCTTTATCGCGCAAAACAGCGGTTAAACCAATGAGTAGTTGCTCATTAGGCAACTCCAAAGCCCGGGGATCTTCCAGGTTGATGCCATTAAACGTCGGCTTCCAGATGGCTCTTTCGGCAACCACTTTGCCGTCTGTATCTACTTCAAAAAGTTTTAGAATGCCGTTATCCGGTTCTCCTCTAAAGCCCGCTCGTTGCACCTCTCGGCCAATAAAAAAAACAGAATCACTTTTGGGTTTTTGCCAAGCAGCTAAGTTGTAGCGAGCCACTCGTTGATCGGGAAAAATATTTTTAATTTGATGAATGTTCATGCTTTTTTAAGAAATCCTGGCTAAGGAAGCCCTCGATAATATATATGAGACTAACGACTCAGCCCCTTGATTTAAGTTAACCCGGTCGGGGTGCAAGCCATCGTAACAACCACCGTTTTCATAGTTATACAGGGGAATTTGCAAACTATTGTTGCCCAAAAACCAACTAAAACAAATTCGGGCAAGCTTCTTATATCTCTCATCATGTGTGATTTCATGCGCAGTTACTAGGGCCATAATCATCGATGCTGGTTCTTCAGGTTGTTGGTCAAAACTACTGCGCTTCTCGTCTTTGGTATACCAATGTGAATGACCGATGGGTAGATATCGGTTGGCTGAAAACGTTTTTTCAATAAGAAATTCCAACGATATTGTGCCAATTCTCGTATACTCGTGCGTTTTAGTGACTTCACCGGCTAATAATAATGCCTCTGGGATAACCGCGTTGTTATAGCCCAAATATGAATCAAACCATCGCCATGATTTGCTGGCGGCGTTGGCATATGCACTGATCAATTGATCGGCATAACGCTTGATATGTATATGATAATTTTCTTGCATGCTCGACTCACGTGCGCTCATGGTAGTAAGTGCTTTGATCACCAAGGCAATAGACCGATGATGGGTTAGGTTTTGTGCATGTGGCAAAGCTTTGGAAAACATACTTTGTGCCAATCGCTTGTCCTGTGTCGATTGCACATGACAGCCTATATACTCACTCAATGCCCAAAGTGCGCGCGAAAGTGCATCTTCTAAGTCTTCCTGTTTATTTTGCTTGGTTGCTTGTTTTTTTTCAAAATCTAGGTAATTGATAAACGAGCCATCGGCTAATTGGCATGCTTTAATACATTGAAGATAGATATGCCTTAACGATTCAAGCTGGAGTGATTTGAATGGCTTTAGCCAGCAAGCAGCAACTAGCGCTCTGGCATTATCATCAAGGGTGTAGCCAAAATCCTTGTTTGGTTTGTCAAAAATACCAAATTGAAATAAACCAAAATTATCAGTCATTGCATACAAATGCTTGAGGTTGAGGGGAGGCAGAATCGTTTGAGTGAGAAGTTTTGAGTATTCACTTGCCACAGTGCGCCATACCATTGATCTAGTAATCTTGTATGCTTGGCGGTGCATCTGCTTAAGCGCTGATTGATTATATAAAAGTTCATTAAGAGCCTGAGTATAAGCCTCAGGGTTTTTTAGGGGCACTAATCTACCTGATTCGGGAGTGATAATTTCTTTTGCTTGAGAAAAAGCCGTGCTGACTACCGCCCGCCCAGTACCCAATGCATACGATAGCGTGCCACTCACTGCTTGATTAGGATTAATGGAAGTAGATAGGTACACATCCGTTGCTTTGAGAAATTCAATAAGATCATCAAGTGATAAATATTGATCATAAAACTTGACGTGATCCTTCAAATGTAATTGTGTGACTAAATGGGCCAACTCTTTGCGATAATTTTCTCCTTCTTTGCGCCTAATGACCGGATGCGTTTCACCTAAAATTAAATACAAAATATTAGGGTGTCTCTTTATCACACCCGGCAATGCTTGCAATACATATTCAATCCCTTTGCCTCGACTTAAGAGTCCGAAGGTGGATAATATGATTTTGGATTCAAATTTTATTTTTTTCTTGGCAACAGCAGTAGTTGAAAACTGAGTATCGTGAACACCATGCGGAATAACATGGACTTTGTCTACAGCCTGGGGATATGTTTTTTCTAAAATTGCCTTGGAGCTCTCGGTCAATACTACTAATGCATGAGCTTGCTCGATAATGTTCGTGGTCACTAACCTCATGTGATCGCTAGGATCGGGCAACACCGTGTGCAACGTCACAATCATCGGCTTATGACAGATATCCATGAAGGAGAGGATATGTTCTCCATCCACGCCACCATAAATACCATATTCGTGTTGCATAATAACGCCGCTTACCCCTGGTGAATCATTGCATAGCTTTGCCAAAGCTACGTGCTCGGTTTTATTGTTTTGATCAATTTCCCACGCCACTTCTTCGGGATACACGTAGGTGTCTAGCGGAGAGAAGTTAAAGGCGGCGACTTTGCACGCGATGCCCTGGCCCAAAAACTGTTGACTGGAGTTGAGTAAATCCTGGTTAAACGTGGCGATGCCGCACTCACGGGGTGGGTAGGTACCCATGAAAATAATTGTTGGTTGATTAATCGTTATAGTCTCCTACTATACGCTTATATCTGGTATTCACCTAATTATTGGGTGGCA
>CAZVUJ010000131.1:0-3265 GCA_964630135.1 uncultured Pseudomonadales bacterium
CTAGGCGCTCTTCGGGTGCCCTCTCCTGAGTTACACGGTCAATGGTTACTAGCAGATTGGCAGACAGCTTCACCTAGGTATAAACTAGAGAAACGTGCTGTGGAGGTGCCCGCAATAAGGATCTGATTGTAGGACTTGTATAGAATCACAAGTTTCGCGCTTTATGCTCATGACGTCATTTGGAGCAGTGCGTGCAACTCATGGCGCTTAAGCAATATCGATAAACGCATTAGCGTCCAGAAACAGGTTTGCCATATTTTTCCTCAAGGTGCTGGCGGTAGATAGCGTCACGCTCTGCATGGGTCGTGGGAGGCAAGTTTAACTCTTCAACCAGTTTGGCAAAGCGCTTGGGATCGAAAACCTTTTTTGGAGTCGGGTTAACAGTTTCATCATTTGTTTTTGTATCAACCACAATTTTCCCCAAGATCTTCGAGCGGTGAATGAGCGTGACATCTTCACCGGCTTCTAGAGCCTTGACTAAGCGGGTAGTTTGAGTGCGTAGTTGCGTAGTAGTAATCACGTGCATAAGCTTTTCAAATGTAAGCCCTACAGTGCCACCACCTTGAGTTGGGGGATGGTGGCAAAATGTTTGGGGTTGAGGGTGACTAGGGGTTCGTGCTCGGCAAGGGCCGTGGCGGCAATGATAGCATCGGCCATGGGGGTGTTCATGGTAGCTTTGAGCTTGCCAGCAAGCTGGGAAATTTCCTGAGTCAAGTCGATGACAATCACTTTTGATAACGTAAGTTCTAATGCAAGACGGGCCTGCTTGTGTTCCCAGACACTTTTGCCCGCAAACAATTCAGTATGGGAGAGAATAGAAATCTTTGGTTTGGTCGTAATTTCTTCAAGAAGGCCAGCAAAGATCGTGCTACTTTTGTCGGTGCTCCTGAGATGGTCAATAAGAATCGATGAATCAACAATCATTTTTCATCGTCGAACCTGGCATTAAATTCCTTTCTGATTTGCTTCCACTCATCATAATCAAACCATGAGTCATCAATGCTCTCAAGTTTTTTGAGGTGGGCCTGTTTATCCTTTTTCTTGTTTTCTTTTTTTGTTTCTGGGGTGAGAGTAAGGATGTCGCCGTGTAGCTCCATCCTGATCCAGTCAGCATCATTCATGCCCATTTTTTCCCTGATTTTTTTAGGGATGGTGATTTGGCCTCTGGAAAATGGTTTGGCGTAGTGAATCATTGTGGACATAGTGGATTCAGTATAGATTGAAATACAAGAAAGTCAATCGAGGCGGGTAGGCAGCTTTTTTGTTTTATCGAGTCGAGAGAGGGAGTGGCCAATGAGCAGGTGTCAAGTTGATGTCAAGAAGTACTTTCTTGATAACAGTAAGATACGTTCTATATAAATAGGGACAGTAGTTAAATAGGAGGCAAGTATGCTCAAAGATCTGGATTCACTCGATGGTCATGGTGGGGATTGGTATGCGCCAGATATGGTCGCAGGGTATATGCCTCAAGGAGCGCGAGGACATTGTCTTAAACCTAGGTATGATTTTGTGAGAGAGGATTATTTGGGTGAGTATGGCACTAAGAGGAGTACTTTTCTGCTTGATTTCAGATTTGCTGTCCGCAATTACTTACAGAGGAGAGGTATAGAAGGGATTGATGATCAAGAAGTCGTCCGGAGTTTACAAGATGAAGAGAAAATTCATGCTGAGTTGAGAGAACTTGGAAGAAAAGCTAACTTAGTGTTAAGGGATGAGCATGCTCGTGATAGCTCACTTGATCCATTACTACCTGATTTGAAAATTGCTTTTGCTCGACTAAACGCAAATGATTTATTTCTTTATTCCTCCGGCTTGAACAATGGTGCAACACTGCCCCCTCGTGGCTTTCTCTGGGATGTTGATCCTACTACTGGGGTTCATCATCAGCTTGCTCTTGGTTTACTCCATGCTCAGACAGAAAAAGAATACAATGATAGCCTGGTTTCTGCCTTAGCCAAGTTATCATTTGGTATTTAAAGTAGTGCAGCTGATTCAGTGAAGCTGGCTGCCTCCACAATGATGATGAGAAGAGTTGGGGCTTGCATTTTATAATCAGGGTGCCAGTTCCTGCCAAGAAGTTGAGGTGGTGCGCAACTCGCGTGGGGTATTGACCACCAATCCTGGATCATAGATAAACTTCGTTGCTGGTAGGGTGTTGTTGCCCTCACCAGGCAGCGATCGGTGCGACACAATGTTCCCTTGAGTAGAGATAAAACTGCCCTGGCCAATAAAGGGTTGATTACCAGCTTGAATGGTGATGTCACCACTGGCCACAAAGAGGCCCTGAGTCTTGCTGACATTGCCGGCAATGGTAATCGGGCCGTCCACCAGAAACAGTAGAAATCCACCCGGCTCGACAGTAGTTGGTTGTTGCAGGGTAAGCTTGGCATTCGGGCCCTCGATGACCACGATAGTTGATTCATTGCTAGCTACCTGGAGGGGAGCATTCAGGGTGTGAGATCCCTGGAGTTGGTAGCGCCCGGCTGCTGGCAGGGGGTTGATAAACGCTAGGGGAGTCAGGAGCCCGGATAGCAGCTCGCGGAAAGAGGCAAACTGTTTGGCAGGCACATCATGGCGGATCGGGGCCCAGCCTTGTTGGCTGGCACTGCCAAGCCCCAAGCCGGGGTTACTCTTTGAAATGACCACACCCGCTTGAGAAACGACATCATCTGCGCTCAGGAAGGGGAGGGTCGCTGTTGCCGGAATGCTGCTACTTAAAGCAGTGGCAAAGATGTCACCACCCAGCGTTTGCCACCAGGCCCCTTGAATGGGCGTGAAATAGAAATTGAGCTCTGCCGGACCAGTCACCGTTTGCTGAGTTTGACACAAAGGGCCTGAGGCACTGGTATAGGGGGGAGTATCGTCGCCGCTGTGAAATTCGCTAAACAGGGGTTTGATCACGGTGTCTCCTTGCAAAGGTTCAAGGGTGAGGGTGGGTGAGGAAACCGCCGTATCCAGGCTGCTTTGGGTGGGATCGAGCGGATTGGCATGAATGGTGCCGGTGAAAGTGCCGGACAATAACGGTTTTGAGGGGTCGCAGTGATTGTCTTGCGTGACGCGCAGGTAAATGGTCGAGGCATAGGTTGGCTCGGGCACGGGGGTGGGTGTGGGTCCGCCACACTGTGGAGGAGCAAACGTGCTTTTTTCCCAGGGTGTCCAGTCGCTTTTGGCTGAAGCCCCACACAAGGATCGAGTCCGAATATACACGGAAGGGGGATGAGGTGCGGTGTATTGCAGACCCGGAAGGAGCGAGCCATAGGGCTGT
>CAZVUJ010000132.1:0-3265 GCA_964630135.1 uncultured Pseudomonadales bacterium
ACAGCACCGTTCAAGCCAATGTGGTCAATGTGGTCAATTCCAATATTGCCAGTGATACCCCGATGTGGCTGGTGTTTGTCAATGAAGCCGGCAAATGGGTGGGGCGGTTATTCGGTGCACCTGAGGGGCAAAACTATGCCGGTTCAGATGGTGCTGAATTCACGGTTGATGAAAATGGTGAGGTAATAGTGACCAACTCTGGCAATGGCGCAGGCTCTAATAATTCAGCCGACACCACCACCTCAACCGAAACCACGATTACCCAAGAAAATAATGCGGTCGTGAACAACGAACTCACGTTGGTTGCCAACACCGGCGGCAATAGCGCCAGCAAGAATACCGGTGGGGATAGCGAGATCAAAACCGGTGACGCTAAAGTCATCGCTAACATTGTCAATTTTGTGAACAACAACATTGTCGGTAGCGGCCGCTTGATCGTGACGACCGTCAATGTTTTTGGCTCATGGATTGGCAACTTCTACGGCCCAGGTCAAAAACCAGCCGTTGCCCAAGCACCACAACAAGAACAAGCCTTAGGCAATGATATCGGCGGCTACATCTCTGAATCTGAAGCTGAGGAAATAGCTGAAGAAGTTGATGATGAAGCCAGTGAAGATCAAGAAGTAAGCACCACCACAACTGCTAAAGCCAAAAAATCAGCGGGTCAAGTTGCCGGAATAGCCAGCAATGATGACGGACCTAAATCACCTCTGGCAAGCCTTTTTAGCAGAACCAACAGCGAGCCGACTGAGGCGCAAGAATTAAGTGACAGTGTCGTTTCCTCAGCTGCTGCCAAGAAAACCGTCAAAGTGAACCTTGCCTGGATCATTTTGACCTTTCCGTTGATCATAAGCGGACTCTTGATTCGCAAACGGTTTATAACTGCGTAAAGCACCTTGCTTAACGCTGACACTGCCACTTGACTACCCTGCCCACATCCTGCCTGGATGGTTGACTGCTCATCAAGTTTTTCTCACCCATTCGATAGTAATAGTACTTGTAAAAAAGCATACGGTAAGATCCATTATCGAGTTTTTACTCGATCAAACCAGGTAACTTATATGGGTATTAAAAAGCTTCTTCTTATCATTGCGCTGAGCCACCTGGGTCTGTGTGTAATCCACCCCGGAGTCAAGGCGGAAACACTTTCGGTAGTGGTCGAGGGCAATGGCAGTGGTTCGGATAATGCAGCCAGCACCACGAGCTCCACTGAAGTAAGTGTCGATCAGCAAAACGTGTCTGAAACCAGCACAACCATAAACCTCACCGCATCCACTGGAGATAACAGCGCCAACGGGAATGGAGATGAGGTAGAGATCACAACCGGCGATATAGAAACTGCCGCCCAAGTTTCGACAAACACCAACAATAATTCAGCCACTATTGGATGCTGCGCAACGGCAAACACTCAAGCTACGATTGCAGGTAATGGTGCAGATACAACTAATGTCGCACATACGAGCAGCACCAACGTTATGACCCTTTCTTCTAATAACACGGCAACTACAGCTAACACGTTCACTATTTCCGCTAATACCGGAGGCAATACCGCCCATAATAACCATGGCAAAGTGCTGATTCAAACGGGCGACATTGAAACGCTGGTCAAAGTCACGACACTTGCCAACATTTCGCGTTTTTCCTATCTTAATTGCTGCACCTCACCCGAAGGTGATACGTTCAAGATTAAAGGCAACGGGGCAGGCTCCCAGAATTCCCTTACCTACCACACGAGCGATGTCTTGGGGATTACTCAACACAACCACTCGGTACTTGATAATCTTATTTTCCTCGCTTTGAACACAGGCAATAATACTGCCGACGGAAACTCAGGTGATGTGTCGATCTTAACTGGAGATATTACAACGTTGGTGTCGATTAAGAATCAAACCAACATCAATGAGGCAGTAATAGATCTCTGCTGTGACGATGATGACACACCTCCAGAAGAACCCGAAGAGCCCGTTACTCCGCCAAATCCTCCTGGTAAGGGTGGCGGTAGCATCGACACAACCGACCATAATTCAGCTGGGTCAACCTCTAGTTCCGGGAATGGCAGCACTTCTGAAAGCGGCAAGGGATTGAAAGATTTGCTGCCGGCTACGGGAGGCAACTACTTAATTTATATGCTCATCGCTAACCTCCTCATGTTTTGGCTCGGGTGTTATCTTCGGCTCCGTTCTGGCCGCGCCCCTGCTCTCGCCACTTGCTAGGTGTATACTACGTTCTTAATTAAAGCTTCTTTCATCAAGAAGCTTTTTTAATGGATGGACTTGAACGTACTGTTCGAGTGTTAAGCGAGAACTAAACCAAATTATTAAGAAGTAACCTATGCACGGTCTGAATAGAGGCAAGCAAGTGGGTAATGTACTCATGTTTGCGTCAGTAGTACTATTCGCCTACATTGCGACTCCGGTAATCCGCGAAGAATGGCGCTTTCGTCAGCAAAAGACTGCCGCATTACCGATAATCTCAAACGATTTTACACTCATCATTCCCAGTCTTGGGATTCGCTCCAACGTCATTGAAAACGTCAATGCCTGGGATGAAACAGCGTATCAGACCGCCCTCCAGCAGGGTGTTGCTCATGCCTCCGGTAGCGCCACGCCTGATGCGAACGGTACGACATTTCTGTTTGCTCATTCGTCTGATGTACCCTGGCGCATGACCCGCACCAACACCGCCTTTTTTCGATTGAATCGAATTAAAAGGGGTGAAAACGTACTAGTTGACTATAAAGGTAAGCGATATACCTACACCGTGAGTGAAATAAAAGAAGTCTGGCCGGACGAAGTCGAAGCCGTCACCCAAGCTCAAGGTGATCAAATCATCTTACAAACCTGCACCCCGGTAGGCACTTCCTTGAAACGATTGTTAGTTTTTGCCAAAAAAACAGGGGTGAATCCATGAGTCATGAACAATCTCCACTCCTCACCACACTCAATAATCACCTCCCTACTCGTTTAATAATTGGAGTATGTGAGCGAAGAGTTTCAATGTTAAATCTTCCTGACCAACACGAATTGCTTGCAGAGAGTAATAAACAGCTGGCACACAGAGGAGTATTGTTACTAGATTCACATCAGCGAGTACCGTGGCCCAAACGACCTTTGGCAATGGCGGATATAGTCGCCTCGACGTTTAATTTTGTCAGTAATGCTCCCAACGTACAGAGATTAGTTATGCCCGTTGCAGGAGCGGTATACCATCTACCTCTACTACAGCAGGGATTATTCAGGAGATTTGATGGGAGCGAGCGCCTGCC
>CAZVUJ010000133.1:0-3252 GCA_964630135.1 uncultured Pseudomonadales bacterium
GGTAGGCAAACCTTACCTTTATGGAAACCCGAATTCCGAAACGAACTAAGAAGAACGTCATTCACCCATCATGGCGCGGGAATCTTACCCCATCTACCGACATACGGCTTAAGCTTCCGGACAAGACTAACTCCCCACCACTATCCCCTCACTCCAATAATAAAAAATGAAATAAGCCTCGTCTCCCTATCAGCGCACTAGTACGCTGATATATACGACTAGCTTGCATTGGGACATACGCAGCTTGACGCGTGGTCTCGGCGGGATTCCGGAATCAAGTTCAGGACAGGTTCTATCTCCGCGTACCCGGCGGATCCAAAATGACTCCCCAACACGAGTTTCGCAGTATATACTCATGTCATCCTGGAATCAGCCAGGATACTTACTTTTTTGTGTCATCCTCGAGGATCGAGTCAGACTCGATGCATCGGGGATCCATAATCACTACTTTTTGGATTCCCGGGTCAAGCCCGGGAATGACATCTTGAAGGGATTCCTGCCTGTCGACAGACAGGCCTCGACTTTGCTTAAGAATGACAGCACCATGTTTTTAGATACGTGCGAAACTTGTGCCTAAGCAACGTGCATAAGTCCTGTTACGTGCCTGATTCATCAAGGCGTTGACCACTTCTCATCCGCCCCGATTGCCTCCGCTTGCTTTTTAGAATATGGTGCGATGAATACGAGCACCACGCCATCCGGGTCTTTGATAACGAGCTCCAGCGTGCCCCAATAGTAGTGCCGGGAACCAACCGCCAGAATAATTCCCTCCCGCTTGCAGGTGGCGATCACGGGCACCAATGAGTCCACCGCAATCATTAACGAAACTTTTGAATCCGGCATGCTGCGCGCAAACACCTCAGGCCTCACTGCCCGGTGGCCATCGGCAATTTCCAGTTTCGTGCCGCCCACCTGAAACACCAAACCTCGATAATCCTCCTTCACTTCCTGGTCCGGGCCATAAGCAAAGACCGACTTGAAGCCCAAAGCTTCATAAAAGTGCTTGGAGGCGGCAAAGTCGCGCACCTTGATGTGGACACCGATTGATTGAACCTTCATACACACTCCTTTACCTATAAACGTGCGCAGTCCCACGATTAGTGTTCGAGCCAAGAGCGAGAACTCACGTGGAACAAACTTCTCACTCGAAACAGCTTCGGGTTCGAAGAATAATCACCACGCACCTACGGTACCTTATATGCGTATGATTTTCTGCTAAACTATATTTTTATCAAGCAATCTCTATACGTAGCTACATATGACCATTTTCTATACCACCTCATTTTATGGCAAAGACACCTATCAGGCTTCCTACAACTTAGTGCTTGATGCCATCCGCCAAACCGGAGCCGAGATTATCTCGCCGGAAACCAATAATTATCTGGAGCTTTTGACCGCTAAGGAAAAGAAAGTCTTTGCGACTCCGCAAGCCCGGCATTATCAAGCCATCAAAAAAGGTATCCAACAAGCCGATGCCGTCGTGATCGAAATTTCCCATCAAGATTTCCAGATTGGCTGGGAAGCGTCACTCGCCTGCCTCAATAGAAAACCCCTGCTGTGTTTATCGCTGCACGAAGATTTTTCAGCCAAAATCTCCCACCCCTACTTCCATGCGGCCAAGTATTCACCGGTGACCATTGATAACCTTATTGAAGATTTTGTCGAGCGCTCCAAGCCAGGCTTGTTTAGCCAGCGGTTTAATTTTTTCTTGTCGGAAAAGCAGTTGAATCGGTTGCGCACCCAAGCCAAGCAAACGCAGGTGACACCGTCGGAATATATGCGCCAACTGATTGAGCAGCGATCAGCTTGACCGTTATGGCTATAATTGCACTAATAAAAAAATTATAAAGGTTACATATGCCTCAAGAGTCTTTAGACATCAATGGAATAGATTATGAGCAGCTCCGGAATTGGCTCCAGGATTGGTTGCGTAAGCACAAAAGAGAACAAACAATTCGCGAACTTCTGAAGGGAATAAGTATTCCTACCCCCCCACCAGAGGGAAGTCGACAACTTCTACCTGATATTGATTGGGGTGGTTTCGATTTTCCCGGTAAACCTACCGGTGATGTCCTAACGGACCCGAGAGTTGCGCCACAACCAGATCAGCTTCCTGATGGGTCAGAACGAATAATTAAGCTTCTAGAGCCAAAGTTACTAAAGGATAAGTGGATTTTTGATCCATTTATTAAAGACAGCCTACCTCACTGGACCCGGGCCAGAGAAGCAGTTACAGATCCATCTGGGATAGATTACGTTGCAGAAGCTCAAGCCCGTAATAGAGCCGAAGAACATCGATTACAGAGAGATTAGCCACACTTCCACGCTGCACTCCCTATAACCCCATGCCTTCCGCCTCCCCTTTCTCACTCTGACATCGTCCTGAATGATGTGATTACTTACTCTTGCCTTGCTTTCGTAAGTAGTGCCTGTTGGGCAACAAGTAGTATAAACTTTATTAAGCTCATTTGCCGCCGCCACCGCCACGGCTCAAGCACAAGCCGCCATAACCATTCCAAGCCGGAATTTTGCCATTTTACGGGCGCACGGCTCACGTTTCCGGCCAGCACCTCAAACGCGCCGCCTACCACCAGCGCTACCCGCACACCGGCCGCCACTAATTGATCACGATGTGCCATCACCCACGCTTCTTGTTGGGGAGCACCATAGGCCACAAACAAAACCTTGGTGCCATGTTCTTTGATCTTTTGGAACAGGTTTAGGCGGTCAGCTTCGGTTTCGCTGGCAAGAGGGCTGCTGCCTGCATCCCAGGCAACCAGCTGCTGCGCTGCTTCCAACCTCATAGAACCCCCGGATTGAACATGATCGGTGATCAAAGAGTGGGCAGCCTGCTTAGCACTGGCAGGCTTACCCCCTAAGAGAAAAAAAGGCACTCGCTGTTCGCATAACGCCCCTACCAGTGCCTGCATACTATCTACCCCCGTTATGCGCTGTTTCAGTGTGGCTAATTGACCGGTGCGCCGGCTGAGCCATCGGTCCGCCCATACCAACCCCATGCCATCCGGCAGGTTGAGTGAAGACTGATTCAAAATAGATCTAAAATGATCATTTGCCTGTGCCAGGAACACTTGCTCGGGATTGGGGGTAAAGATCGTAAAAAGGGTGTTATAGGTTGGGCGGGAGACAATGTGGACAACCGTTTTTAGCAGCTTTTCTGGTGAAGTGCTATCCACCCTCACCTTCAGTAAATATACCGATGATCGTGATTTTTTTGGCTTGGCTGGTGTCTGA
>CAZVUJ010000134.1:0-3243 GCA_964630135.1 uncultured Pseudomonadales bacterium
CATGGCATAGGAGGCCGAATGGGCTTTATTAAAGCCATAGCCGGCAAATTTTTCGATAAAGCCCCAGATTTCCTCGGCCTTTTTGGCTTCATAGCCTTTTTCGGTTGAGCCGCGCACAAACCGCGCTTTTTCTTTGTCCAGAATTGACTTTTTCTTCTTGCCGATGGCGCGGCGCAAAATATCGGCCTCGCCTAAGGAATACCCGGCAAAGACATTGGCAATCTGCAACACCTGCTCTTGGTAGACCGGAATGCCATAGGTTTCTTCCAGCACGCCGGTTAAGTCTTTATGCGGATACTTAATCCGGCTGGGATCTTTTTTGCCGGCGATAAACTCGTCAATCAGTTCCATCGGCCCGGGTCGGTAAAGCGCTACCATAGCTACAATGTCCGAGAAACGGTTGGGTTTCAAGTTGCGTGCCACCCGGCGCATGCCGGCTGATTCCAGTTGGAAAATGCCGGTAGTTTCCGCACTTGACAGCATAGTGAACACTTTTTTGTCATCCAAGGGTATCTTATTGAGATCCAGTTCTATTCCTTGTGTTTTTTTGAGCAACACTAATGACTCCCCTAAAATCGATAAATTTCGCAAACCCAAAAAGTCCATTTTAAGCAGGCCAATAGCTGTCGGGTCAATGTTGAGGTCCATAGCATACATGTCGTATTGGGTGATGGTTTTGCCGCCCTTACTTTCTATCTGAACGGGCGTGTAGTTGGTCAGTGGCTTGTCAGCAATAACCACGGCGGCGGCATGGACTGAGTGGTGGCGGGCACAGCCTTCAACTTTTTGAGCTAAATCAATCAGTTTTTTGTATTTACTTTGAGTGTAGTAGGTTTGGAGTTCCGGCACTTGCGTGAGGGCGTCGGCTAATTTGGTTTGGGGGGGGATCAATTTAGCGATCATGTCGGGCTCGCTATAAGGCATGCCCAAAACCCGGCCAATGTCACGGATAGCTGCCCGGGCTTCCATGGTTCCAAAGGTAATCACTTGCGCCACATGGTCTTCGCCATATTTTTCGGCGGTGTAGCGAATGACTTCGTCGCGCCTGACATCAGCAATATCAATGTCGATGTCGGGAGGTGAGGGGCGCTGGGGGTTCAAAAACCGCTCAAAGGCAAGTTGGTGTTCCAAGGGGTTTATATCGGTGATGCCCAAGCAATAGGAAACCAGCGAGCCGGCGGCTGAGCCTCTCCCTGGACCCACCCCAATGCCTTGATTTTTGGCCCAGTTGACAAAATCCTGAACAATCAAAAAATAGGAGTCATAGCTTTTGTCACTGATGACTCCCAGTTCATAATCAAGCCTCGAGGTAATTTCTTCGGTGATGGTTTCAAAGCGGTTACTCACGCGCTCATAGGTCATTTTCCTTAAGGTGGAGCTTAATGTTTCCCCTTTTTCGAGGGGAAAGGAAGGGAAAATCATCTTGCCGGTCGGGATTTCGACACTACATTTGTCGGCAATAACCCGGGTGTTAGCCGTTGCTTGGGGCACATGGGCAAACGGCTCGAGCATCGAAGGCGTGTCCTTGAGATAAAAATCAGGAGAGTCGAGGAACGACAACCGGTTCGTGTCCGCGATGGTGCGCCGCGTTTGAATGGCAAGTAGCGCATCCTGAGCTTCGGCGTCATCGGCATCAACATAATGCACGTCATTCGTCGCCACCAAAGGAATGCCTAATTCGTTAGCCAATTCAATTTGGGCTTGGGTAAGCTCTTCAAACTTGTCGATCTTAGGGTGGTGCTGAATTTCCATATAGAAATCGTCACCAAAGAGCTTCAAAAATGATTGAGCCCAGGTTTTTGCCTCCCCGCGCTTATCTTGCCTCAAGCGCTTGGAAATAAGACTCATCGAGCAGCCTGACGAAGCAATAATCCCCTCTTTGTATTGCGTAAGGAGGTCAAAATCAATGCGAGGTTTATAAGAAAAGCCATTGAGGTGGGCAATGGAGGTCAATTTCATGAGGTTTTGATAGCCCGTGAAATTTTTGGCCCAGAGTGTCAAGTGATATTGATCAGCCCCCATGCGCGCCTGTTTATCAAGGTGCGAGGTTTCGCTCATGTAGGCCTCAACCCCGATAATAGGTTTGATGTCTGCTTTTTTGCAGGCGTTATAAAAGTGAACGGCACCATACATAGCTCCGTGGTCGGTGATGGCCACAGCCGTTTGCCCGTACGCTTTAACTCGATCAACGAGCTTGGTGATGTCGCTAAGCCCATCGAGAAGCGAAAATTGCGTGTGCACGTGAAGATGAACAAAATCAGACATGGGCCTAGTCTACGAGGAATTGTCAGGTTTCACAAGGGATTTTTTGTACTGCAGTCGGATGCAGTATGGGCAATACCCGAACCGGGCGCTCTTCCTGTCATCCTGATTCCGCCATTAGGCGAGAGAAGCCTGCCTGTCAGCAGACAGGACAGGCAAGGATCCAGTGAAACGGCAAACTAATCGACTCCGTTTAGATGTTTCGGCTTGAGTTTTCACTCAGGCTCAACATGACCTGTCCAGAATCTTACCAAATTGGAATTAGAAATCTGCTGCTTTCATTTTGTAGTTTTACCGTCCGCCAAAGAGCTCAATCATGAGAAGAGCCATTTCTGGCGACATTGATCTGTCGGGTTCTTGCGCTAGAGTCCCTGCAGCAATATCATCGCCGATTTGGTCATAGCCCGTCCTGGCGCCGTAGTCACGACCTTGGAAAGCTTGCGCGAGCGCTCCAAAAATGCCTGTCATAGCACCGCCTTCAGGATCATCATACAAAGCATTGGTGAATGCTTCATGGGCTTCAATAAGGCAACCTGCTTCACGCAATGAGCCAGCAACTCGGCTTCTAAATGCCGTATCGCTCTCGCCTTCTCGCTGGCCTTCAATATTAAATTCACGTGCACGTTGTGAAGTAATCTCCATACCTATCTCCACAAATTGATTATAGTCGCACAAGGAAAAGTGTGAGCAATGCATGAGCCAGGATCAGGCGAAATTAAGTAACACTGGGAAGTTTTTTGCTTTGTTACAGCTCTACACGATTTAAGTCCTATAACTTGATTTATCCCGAGTTACATGGTATAGTTGCCTAACTCGCAAATGAGAAAAAAGCTGGAAATAATGTCTTACTTTTTTCCTTGTGCGACACGACTATTTTTTTGGTTTGTCTGCACAACAAAGACACCCTCAAAGACTGCTTTTCACTATAGTATGGAATACTAACCAGTAAACAGAACTTACACACCTGTACTTGTCATTCTC
>CAZVUJ010000135.1:0-3236 GCA_964630135.1 uncultured Pseudomonadales bacterium
ATGGTACTGTCATCCTGATCGCGAGCGAAGCTTAAAGAGAAGGATCAAGCGCAAGCGAAAAACAACGCGATGCTAGATCCTTCACTTGGCTTTCAGCCAGGTTCAGGACGACCATTCACAAGAAGTGTAGGCGGGTTAGGCTTGCTGCGTTGATTATTGCAATGACTCTTTAAGGGTATGTGCTTCTGCCGCTATTGAGGCATCCACAGGACCAAAGAGCTCGAGGTGTTCTAATTCAGTCAGAGCCAAATCGGTAAACTTCCCCTTTGCATAGAGCTTGGCAAGCTCCAGGCGCACGACTTGATTCTCTGGTTCAAGATAGGAGGCTTTCAACAGCTTTTTATAGGCGTCGTCCAGTTTGCCTTGACTGGCCAATTGCTGATAGATGCCCAGATAGTCACGGTCGGCTGCTGTGGCGGTGGTATAGCTGGCAATTAACCCCGGCGAATAGAGCTTGGACAGCCATTCGGTCACCTCGGCATAATCAGGTTTGAGTGTAAGGGCTTGGTTAAAATATGTTTGAGCCACTTGTTTTTGATCGAGGTGAGCAGCGAGCACCCCGGAAAAATAGGCAACATTTGCCAGATAGTCTTTATAGCCGCGTATAAACCAGTCGTAGGGCGAAATAGGCGTCGTTAACACCCGGTTAGTGAAGGTTGCTTCCGGTATAGCCAGGGATTGGGGCAGGGTTGTGGTCACCTCGAACAAAAGCCCCTGGGGCACCACATAAAAAGGATCGCCATGCATACCGATATATTCGATATAAAACGATGTCGGATTGGTGAGGTAGACGCGGCGATGAGACAGGTTCCAGGTGATCAAATTGGCGGCAAAAAAAGGGTTCTGCGTATAGGAGAAGGGGTAAAACTCAGGGTGTTGCTCTAAGAAGTAGCGGCGTGAGAGGGCATTGACCGTCAGAATGGTGATATCCGGCCGCTTGCCCTCGACTTCGCTCGCATAAAACAAGCCAAAACAAGCAATATCCGAACCGCAGACAATCACCGAATTTTCTTGGGCTTGCGAGAGTAGGGCATCGGTGTACTGACTAATAAGTTCTTTGCGAGCCGGATGAGCAAGGTGGCGAAATTTAGTCAGGTGCACGGCCACTAAGCACAGGAGCAAGGCTCCGGCCAAGCTCAAGTACCTTGAGGCATTTTGGTGACGCCGGGCGTAAGCGATGATATCGCCGAAACCCACCGCGGCTAAGATCGTCACCACGGTAAGATTCATTATGAGTTGACGCTGGAATATCCCCAAGCTCATGTGGTAGGACAAATTTTGAGTGGAAGCAACGGGTGCGCCCAAAAAGCCGATAAACAAGGGGCCGGTGAGTAGCCAGAGCAAGCCAAAGAAAAGACCAAGTTGTCGCTTTTTTTTGACCAAAGCCAATAGCCCAAGCAAACCCAATGCCACAAAGGGCAGGCTCGTTTGCTCGGCGAGCATCTGCCAGTAAGGCACTTGAGAGCGCACCATTTTGTCAACCACGTTAGCACCAAAATAGGCTTGGCGCTCTACCGCGTCATCCAAAAAATAGCCGCTGTAATCTTTGCGGGTGGCCAAATTAATGATCCCGGTCAGGCTGGGTTCAAACGACCAAGTGACACTAGGCTGAGATAAATTAGCGCGAAATATAAGGGCATAGGGCAAACCCAGCGCCAGAGCAAAACTAGCACCCATAAGGCCCAGGCTTGTCAGTGCTTGTTTCGGGGAGCTATGTTTGAGGGTAGCTAGCAGAATGAGAAGTAATGCCGGGGCAATCAGGATCATGGGTTGATAGTGTGACACACCCAGGCCATAGAGAGTGCCGGTTGCGATCATATGCCACCGAGAAAGACGGGCTTTGCTGCTTGCATACACACTACTTGCTAGTACTAGAGCAAGTAGCAGTGCCGTTAAGCTGGACACTTCCAGAATAGTTGCGTAGAGCGCGAACACGCCTGAGGCAAGTAGCACTAGGGGGAGTGTAATGAGAATCCCAAGGAGTAAAACAGACTTTTTTTGTACGCCGTTAATCTCGTTCGTGAGTAGCAGCGCGACCACACTTATGGTGGCCACCGCGGCGGCGGCAAACAGGCTGGACAGAAGGTTGCCATTGAAAGCAGTCTTATTCCAGAATAGGAGGGTATTAAACAGCCCGGCAGTGGCGGTGAGCAAGCCATAGCCCGGCGGGTGGGCCACCCCCGGTTTTTCAGACAAGAGCAAAAATTCATCCGAATCAGCATAGCCGGTCGGTACCGCTCCAACTTGAGGAAAGAGGAGCAGGAGACCTAGGCCAAAGGTAATAAGCCACAGTTTGAGTGCCACAGGTGGTAGGGAGAGCCGCTTGAACATAGGCTTACAGCGGCGCGGAAACTTGGGTTAAACGTGCTAAGGCTGCGCTGGCGCTGGCGTGGTGCGGCGCCAGCATCAGGGTGTGTTCGTATTCTTTGATAGCAAAGCGTACATCGCCGCCCTGTTCATAGAGTTGCGCCAGCGTGAGCCGGGCAGCCGTATTGTCCGGCTCAACGGTGATGGCTGCCTGAACCGCTTGTATGGCTCGATTGAGATTACCACTCTCTTGATATCTCTTGCCAACATCAAGATACTCATCGGCACGCCTGCTTTCGCTGGCAACCCCGATAGAGGGATCAACCACAATTTGCTCCAAGTTCGAGCGGATGTCGGTAATTTCCTGTTTTTCCTTCTCACTTTGATGATAATAAAACCGGGCCGCAAACCGCAGCGACTCGCGGGCTTCTTGGCGCATATCTGCATGGAGATAGGTCAAGCCGTTTAAGACATAGGCATTGGCCACATTAAGGTGCAAAAAGCGGCGCATGAGATCCCGGAAGGGGGGCACATAGGTGGCAGCCTGTTCAAAAATTTCCGGGATGGCCGGCACGGGTTCCAAGCGTGTCGTTTTTTCGATAGTGCCGAAAAAAGTTTGGGGATTATAGAACAACACCTTGCTCTCAAGCCCCAAAAAACGGTGGTAATACTGCCCCAGGTCAACGGCATAAACCGGTCGGTTCTGGTGCAAACTCCAACTGACAATATCCATGAGTTGGTAGGGATTGGTTTGATAGTCGAAGCGCTTGACTTTTTCCAAGTCACCCGCTTTTTGGATCAAAGGATACGCCAGCGGGATCACAGTAGTGTCAGGGCGCAGCTTGTTGACTTTGGCTTCATAGAGGAGGGCAAAACAAGCCGGGTCTGAAAAGCAAACCACCACAGCATTTTGAGGTGCGCTGGCCAAC
>CAZVUJ010000136.1:0-3232 GCA_964630135.1 uncultured Pseudomonadales bacterium
TAGGCACCGGCCCCAATCGGTTTCTGGCCAAAACCGCTGCGTCACTCCACAAGCCCGATGGCTTAGACGAGATTGCAGTGCATAATTTTGAAGAGGTATACGCGCGTTTGAAATTAACCGATTTATATGGGATAAAAATGCGCAACGCTGCCCGCTTGCAAAAAATGGGTGTTTATTCAGTGATGGATTTTTACAACGCTAGTGTAAAAACATTGACTGGCGCTTTTGCTTCAATTGTTGGCTACTACTGGTATGTGCGTTTGCGCGGATGGGAAATTGACGACGTTGCATTTGCCCGGCGCAGTTTTAGCAATTCTTACTCTCTGCCCAAGCCACTGTATAGCGACCAAGAACTTTCACCGCTGCTTATGAAACTCACTCAAAAAACGTCCCAGCGGTTACGCAAGCGAGGGTACGCCTGCCAAGGAGTTCACTTGAGTGTTTTGTTTCGTGATGGCACGCATTGGCACAAGGCAAACAAAACCGAGCAGGCGCTATTTGCCACCAGCGATATTTACCGCTATCTTTTTACGCTGCTTACTCAATGTCCGCACCGCAAAACCGTGACTAAGTTAGCCATTTCTTGTTTTAACTTGCGCAAACTAACCCATCTGCAATTAGATCTGTTCACGTCAACGCTTAAGAAAACATCTTTGACTCAGGCAATTGATGCGATCAACGCAAAATGGGGTGATTATGTCTTAACTCCAGCGCGGATGCTGGGGACCCAAGACAATGTACCCGATAGAATTGCCTTTGGCGGGGTTAAGGAATTGGAAGAAATCGTGTTAAGTCAGGCAGCTCATCCTCTCCCTGTAGTCTGAACAACAAAATTTATGCCCCTGCTTTGAATTGTGCCCAATCGGCTTTCAGTTGTTGCCATGCTGCATCAAGATCTAACTTCATGCTTTCCCACTGATCATCAGTACTTGATTCCAATTCATTTGAACTCTTGTTTGACTCGTTCAGCCAAAAAAATCTTCATGAGTGATTGATAGGGTACGTCGTGTTTATTGGCTAGTCGCTTCAAGGAATCCAATAAAGACTCAGGCAACCGAATAGTTACTGATTTAGTAGAGGGCTTCAAGGCAGACAAATCCATTTCGATGGGTTCAAACTGATCGAGATAATCAGTTAGGTCATGAGTGGCCCAGAATTCCCGTTCTTCATCCTCGTTCTCAAATCTCGGTATAACCCTAGCTTGCTTGCTTTTCATAAAAATTCCTTTCTTTTTTACTTTGGTTTCGGGCTGAGATTACTCTAATTTTCCCTTTTCTGACTGTAAAGATGACATATAATTTTTTTGCTTTGTTTGTGACACCCAGGGCTACATAACGTTTTTCAGTTTGCGAATGTTTGACATCCCTTAACAGCTTCAGATCTCTATTATGAAAGATCTCTTGAATCTCTCTGTAATCCACCTTATGCTTGTTCCAATTTTTATCTTGATTGTGCTCATCCCATTCAAAGGCAATTGGCTTCAGCTTATTAAGAGCTTTCATGTGTACATGTTAATGCAATACATTTTTGTGTCAATGCCTTGTGATGAGTGCTTCTTAACTTGTCGCCGGATGCCTTGTCTGATACACTCCAGAGGACAGAAAGGGGTTTGGAATTGCGTATGTTGTGTCTAAAAAATGTTCACGTAGCTGTGGAAGACAAGCCGATTGTGCGGGGTGTATCGCTGGCGATCAAACCCAGAGAAATTCATGTCGTCATGGGTCCTAATGGCTCAGGCAAGTCGACACTGGCGTATGCGCTAGCTGGGCACCCTCACTACACTATAACTGATGGTAAAGTGGAATTAGATAATGAAGCACTTGCCGAAAAGTCACCAGACGATCGTGCAAAAAGCGGCTTGTTTTTAGCATTCCAATACCCCATGGCAATTGACGGAGTCAGTGTGCTGCAATTTTTAAAAACTGCTTATGAAAGCGTGCATGGACCGATAGCAGAGAATAAGAGTTTGGGTTCGTTGATTGCTTTTCGTGATCAGGTGCAAGCTTTAGCTAAACAACTTGGGCTTCCAGCGGAAATGCTTAATCGCTCCATCAATAGCGGTTTTAGTGGTGGAGAGAAAAAGCGAGTGGAGATATTACAACTACTGGTCCTGAAACCAAAATATGCCATTCTTGATGAAACTGACTCAGGACTTGACATCGATTCGATCAAGCTCGCGGCACTTGGTGTGAAACAAGCGATCAAGGAATTCGATATGGGATGCCTTGTGATCACTCACTATCAACGAATCCTTAAATACTTAAAGCCAACGCATGTGCACGTGATGATGGGGGGGAAACTTGTTCAGTCAGGTGGGCTGGAACTGGTAAAACAACTGGAGAAGGAAGGATATAAGAAATGGACCAAATCGACTAGCGATTAGTTAGGAGGAGATAATGAACTCAACATATCCACACCAGTTAACCGAAAACGTTAAGTTGTTGCATAAAATTGCCGTTATTACGGGTGGGGAAGTCTTATTACTAAAACGCGCTATGGATTCTACAAATCGTCCAGGTTGTTGGGATTTGCCCGGAGGAAACTCTGAATGGCCAGAAACGACTATATCAGGCTTCAATCTCCATGCTCATGATGTAGTTCGAGAAATTAAAGAAGAAACACATATTCTTGCTGACTCTACTTCAATTAATCAAACTGCGCTGATTTATTTCTCAACCTATTTTGATGCCAACAAACAAATATATACGGTTATCTGTGGCTGGAAGCTCACGCTCGATAATCAGCCGCAAGTGATACTAAGCCATGAGCACAGTGAATACATTTGGGCGGAGGTTGCCCATTTAGATTCATTTGACTTCGGGGGAGCTAAGGGCGAGTTTATAAAAAACATCATCACCAATGCGTTCTAACTACAATAGACGAATTTGCAACTATGAGTCGTTTTGCTCCTATTAGTGTCGATAAAACGAAACAAGATGTTCAGCCAGAGACGTATGAACATGGATATAACACAAGCGTAGCTTCATATGCATATGTGAGCAAACCGGGGTTGTCGCGTAAAACCGTCGAAGAAATAACGCATCACAAAAGCGAGCCGGAATGGATGTTAAAAAAACGTTTGGAAGGACTTCAATTATTTGAAGCGAAACCAATTCCGCAGTGGGGTGGAGATCTCAATCAAATTAACTACGACGCTATTCACTATTATCTCAAACCCACCGACGCACTCGTTTCTGATTGGAAAAATGTTCCTGAAGACATAAAAGCTACC
>CAZVUJ010000137.1:0-3231 GCA_964630135.1 uncultured Pseudomonadales bacterium
TTGCCGGTTGAGCAGCGTGTGCGAGAAGTCCTGCA
Source organism: uncultured Pseudomonadales bacterium (assembly GCA_964630135.1). GTDB lineage: Bacteria > Patescibacteriota > Microgenomatia > UBA1400 > RBG-16-45-19 > CAYYKL01. The sequence continues at coordinate 36 of CAZVUJ010000137.1, forward strand.
GCGGTTGGGGAAAAAGTGAGGGTAACTAGAAATAGAGGAACGAGATTTTTATAAGTCTCCCCCTAGTATAGGGGGAGAAAGAGAGGGGGTAGTGGGTGAACAACAACTATCTCTACAACCATATAAGCCTTAAGCCTCATCGCCGCCGCCTGAGAAAAAACTTGCCACCAGCCGAAAGACTCCTGTGGTCGAGATTACGCCATAAACAACTTCAAGGGCTTAGGTTTCGTCGTCAGTATAGTGTGAATAGATATATTCTGGATTTTTACTGTCCTAGCAGGCGTTTGGCTATAGAGTTGGATGGACAGACTCATGTAATAGAAGCAGACAAGGAGCGAGATAGTTACTTACGTGGTTTGAATATTAAGGTAGTAAGATTTAGTAATCGGGAAGTATATACGAGCTTGGAAGCAGTGCTTGAAACAATCGTGAGAGAAGTTACCTCCCCTTAGTCCCCTCCTATGCTAGGAGGGGAGAGAAAGGCAAAAGGACATGCTTATCCCTCCTATCTATACTGTCAGTTGAATCTGGATTTATCAAGGTTTCAGGGAGGCTAGAGTTTCATCTCGATTAGTGTTATCTTTGGGTAGTCATGCATACCACCTCTACGCCCCAAGTATTCGATCCGCGTGCCGTTGACCCGCAAGCCGAAACGACTGAGGAAATTATCTATCAATCGCTGCGCTCGCAAAGCTGGAGCGAATTTTGCGGTCAGGAGGCAGTTAAAACTTCGCTGCAACTGGCTATCCGAGCCTCCAAGGAGCGATCCGAAGTTCTTGATCATGTCCTCTTCTACGGCCCGCCCGGTTTAGGTAAGACCACCCTGGCGCATTTGCTGGCTAAAGAAATGGGAGTCAATATCCGCGTCACGTCCGGCCCCGCCCTGGAGCGCTCCGGTGACATCGCCGCCATTCTCACCAATTTACAAGAAGGCGACGTGCTCTTTATCGATGAAATTCACCGCTTGAATCGGGTGGTTGAGGAAACGATTTACCCGGCCATGGAAGACTATCGAATCGACGTCATACTCGGGAAAGGCCCGGCTGCCAGAACGCTACGCTTAGACGTGCCGCGTTTCACCCTTGTGGGGGCGACCACCCAAGCCGGCAAATTGTCCTCACCTTTGCGCGACCGGTTTGGCCTCATACATAAAATGGAGTTTTACACCGATGGCGAATTGGCGGCGATCATTCAAGCGGCGGCGACCAAACTCCAACTGACAATAGAAAGCAGCGCAGCCGAACACTTAGCCACCCGCTCGCGCAAAACTGCCCGGGTGGCGCTCAAACTTTTGAAGCGGGTGCGCGACTTTGCCCAGGTGCAAGGCATGAGTGCGCTCTCTAAACACCATGTGGATGGGGCGCTCAAACTGCTGGCCGTGGATGAGCTGGGGTTGGATGCCGCTGATCGCAAACTCTTGCTCACGATTATCGATAAATTTGCCGGTGGACCGGTGGGCTTGAAAACGCTCTCGGCTGCCACTGCTGAGGACATCGAGACCATCGAAGACGTGTATGAACCGTTTTTGATCCGCGCAGGGCTCTTGAAGCGCACGGCTCGGGGCAGAGTGGTAACGCCATTAGCATGCAGCCATGTTGGTCGTGCAATTCCTCAAGGCCTGCGAGGGTAAATGGTTACCCAGGAATAATTCTGCAGGGTATCCCACATTGCCTGAATAAGTGGGCAAAATCATTGTCAAAAGTCGCGATTTCGGGTATATGGTAGGTTTCAACACTGGCGCACGACAAACAATCAACCCAGCTAATATTTTTGAGGGATATGTGAAGAAAAATTTCCCATGCTCTTGTAATAAGCGGCTTGGTTTCCAGAATAATCCTGGTATCGCTCCTGATAATCTCTTGAACAAATTCGATGGTCAGCGCTCGGTTGAAGCGCATGCTTCCCACAGTAAGGACTTCTCCTACAATTGCCTGAGTCGTGTAGCGTTTCTTTCCGATTTGTTTTTGAGCAAGAGCAATAGCTTTATCGTGGTTTGGGTCGGCTGAGAATAAATAACTCAGGTAAAATGAGGTATCGAGAAAAATCATTGTGTTTCGTGGCTTACTGGGGCATGTTTGCCGTAGAGAAATGCTTTATAATTCGTCGAGTTGACCAGAGGATCGAGTGGTTTGATATGTTTTCCTTTTTTGGCTATTTTGAACAAGGTTTCAAAATGAGTATCGTCTTTTTTAGTTCGTTTCTTAAGCATGGTAGTGATTGCCAAACGTACTAGTTCAGAAACACTAGTTCCGCTGGCGTGGGCTTCTAGTTCCAACGCTTGTTTCTGCTGCAGGGTTAAACGAATGGCAAGAGTATTCATCATAGTATGTATTGCGTAATACGTATTACAATTACAGTGTAACCTGACTCGCGAAGTGAGTCAAGCCTTGCCCTCAAGGGCGCCTTCCTAGTGGCGTTCACTGGCGTGTGATAAAATCTCGATGGAGTTATGGGTGACTAGCTCAGGTGGTTAGAGCGCTATCCTGATAAGATAGAGGTCCATGGTTCGAGTCCATGGTCACCCACTACATTTAGTTTTAGATTCTTAATATACTTGCACCAGTTAACGCAGGAGTTACGCAGTGTCATTCCCGCGAAAGCGGGAATCCAGGCTTAAGGTATATAGATTCCCGATGCAGGCACGCTTCGATGCCTCCTCGGGAATGACAAGTACAGTGTGTAAGTCCTGTTAACGGTTATCTTATGAGAAGAGAGAAAGAGGAGGAATATGTCAGAATTGGAACCTTTAACCTCATTGACTCTAGATCAAATACTTATAGAAGCCACAATTTGTTTAGACCCTTTTAGAGAAGAAATGGGAGAGCCAGTTCACGCTGGTGATCTGGCTACCACGATTGAACTCGTGGAAGGGTGGTTACGTAATCCTCCTCGGGCAACTCCTGAGGATTTTGAGAGGTTTGCAGTTTATCTTGAACAGTTAGCAGAGTTGCGGGGTTGTCTATCGCAATATCCACCGTATGAATAAATGGGCTAGAGCGGTTTGCGTAAAAAATAACTGCTTACCCCATTGCATGCTTGCGAGAGGGCAGAGCGAGCAACAAACAAAATAGCAATCCTTTTTTAATGACTCACATGCCCCGTCCCTCCTGATTAACGCACTTGCACCCTTGACGCTTGGGGCAGTCGATGTTACGATACCTGCACTTGATGAGGAATTCTCATTTGTTGCCTATGC